>NZ_JAIWOF010000131.1 GCF_020217025.1 Flavobacterium sp.
ATCTACTTTAGAAAACATTTTAAAATCAATTCCAGAAGTATTACCTGAACCCGCAGCAGTAGTATTTATAAATAATTTAGCCACTAGTTCTATTGATTTTGCTGTAAGACCTTTTACAAGCAATGAAAATTACTGGAAAGTAAAATCAGAAGTGTTAGAAAAAACTAAAGTGACTTTTGATCAAATTGGTATAGAAATACCATATCCACATCAAGTAGAAATTCACAAAGAATAATTATTTTATTTACTTAGATAAAACGAAATCTTTCAAATAATAAGGTTCAAAATAAGCGACATCAACAAAGTCGCTTTTTTTGTATTTATCAAACGATAATTCACTCATTTGTATAGCCGATGGAAATATGACATTAGAATGAAACTCAAATTTATCACCGGTTAATGTATTTTTAAATTTTTCTGTTCCATCGCCAACCAAATGCATTTTTTCTGAAATTTCTTGATATGAAGTTTCATCAATAATTTCGGCTTGCGTATTTCTGATTTGCTCGTGATTTTTATCGTAAATAGCCGTAAAAACTTCCATTCTGCGAGCATCAATCATTGGAATGATGATTCCGTCTTTAATTTGAATTTGCTTTGCTAAAAGTTGCAATGTATCAATAGCAATCATTGGAATATTCAATGCATAACAAAATCCTTTAGCCGAAGAAACGCCAATACGCAAACCCGTATATGAACCCGGACCTTGACTTACCGCAATTGCATTCAAGTCAGAAAATTGCAAATTATTTTCAGCCAGTAATTCTTCGATAAAAACGTGTAATTTTTCGGCATGAGAAAAATTTTGCTCTGCAATTTCTTTGCATGCAAGCGTTTTTCCTTCCTTTGCTAAAGCAACAGAACAATTTTTAGTAGCGGTTTCTATATTCAGAATAATAGCCATATTTGGTTTTTTGAATTGCAAAGTTAAGAAGATAAACCCGTAAAAAAAATAAGGCATAGTTTCCTACGCCTTATCTACCCAAATTAACTAATAAGAAATCTATTTCTTACTCTCTTTTTTATCTTTTTCTGTTTCCACACGAACTTTATCATTTGAAACTAAATCTTTTGAAACCGTTGTATAAGGTCCAATAATAATTTCTTCACCCGGTTTTAAACCCGAAATAATTTCAATATTGGTGTCGTCTTGAATTCCTGTTTTAACTACTCTCAATTTTGCTTTATCTCCAACTTTTACAAAAACACATTCGTATTTTTTATCACTTTTTGGAGCCGTTCCTTTTTGTTCTTGCTCTTTTTTATCTAATTCAGCAACAACATCTTTCTTAACCGAAGTCGTATCATCTTTAACTACAACTGCGCTAATTGGCACAGCTACAATGTTTTCTTTACGTTTTGTAATAATGTCAACTGTAGCAGTCATTCCTGGTCTAAATGGAGAGAAATTATCTGGTTTTCCTTCTAATAAATCTTGGTAGGATTCTTTTAAAATTCTAACTTTTACTTTAAAATTTGTAACCTGATCTGCTGTTAAAGTAGAACTTGCTGAATTTGAAATACTCGTAACAATTCCTTTAAACTCTCTTTTTAAATAAGCATCAACTTCAATATTTGCAGAATCACCAATGTTTACTTTTACAATATCGTTTTCATTAACATCCACTTCTACTTCCATATTGTTTAAGTTCGCAATTCTTAAAATTTCAGTTCCTGCCATTTGCTGCGTTCCTAAAACTCTTTCACCTAACTCTACATTCAACAACGAAATTGTTCCGTCAGCTGGAGCATAAATAGTTGTTCTTCCTAAGTTGTCTTTAGCTTCAGTTACTGTTGCAGATGCACTTTGTACTTGGTAATAAGCCGATTGTTTATTGGCAACCGCAACTTCATAAGCCGATACAATTCTATCCCATTCCGATTTTGAAATGATTCCTTTTTCGAATAATTTTTTGTTTCGATCGTAATTGGCTTTAGCTTCTTTTACTTGAGCGTCTGCCTGACTTAAACCTGCTTTTGTAGTTGACATAGAAGCCACAGAACGATTCACTCCAGATTCATATAAATCAGGATTGATTCTTACTAATAAATCTCCTTTTTTAACTTGTTGTCCCTCTTTAATTGGCAAAGCAATGATTTCACCTGAAACTTCAGATGATATTTTTACTTCAATTTCTGGCTGGATTTTCCCTGTTGCCGAAACCGTTTCTACAATTGTAGTTTGAGCAACTTTTGATAATTCAACGACTTTAGATTCATCGTTATTTCCGATTATACCACCTTTTTTAAGTCCAACTAATAACAAGATTAATCCGATTGCACTTCCTAATAAAATGAATATGGTTTTCTTTGACATGACTAGGTATTTATATTTTATTATTGTTTTTTAATTAATGGAATTCCAAAATAGAATTCTAATATTTTGGTTCTAAAAATGTAATCGTATTTAGTTCTTAATACTTCTGATTGTGCGTTTTCATAAGCTATTGTAGATTGAGAAAAATCAAATGAATTCATTAAACCTACTTCATAACGCTCTTTTGAAAAATTGAACGATTGTTTTCTAGCTTCTAAAGTTTTTTGAGCTGCTTCAAATGATTTTTTAGCATTAATAACATCATTATAAGCTTGATACACATTTCGCTCTAAATCTAACTCGGCTTGTTTCAGCTGAAATTCTGAACGCTCTTGATTAATTTTAGCACGTTGTACTCTTCCTCTTGTAGCAAATCCATTTAAAATTGGAACGCTTAACTGTAAACCAACAGCTGTACCATCAAATAATGACAATTGATCTGCAAAATTAAATGGTGTACTTTCAGACCAACGAGTATTATACCCAACAAAACCTGTTAATGTTGGTAAGTAAGAAGAACGTGAAATAGAGACATCTTTTTTAGCAACATCAACATTTGACAAAGCTATTTTCACATCTTTAACCGATTCTTTAGCTTTAGCCAAAATAGCCTCCTGAGTTTCATTTGTTATATTAGACATTGGCAAATCAATCACTTCATCTGAAATATCAAACGTAGCATAATCTTCTAACAATAAAGTTTGACACAAAGCAACTTTAGAAATTAAAAGTGCATTTTCAGTACTAATAATTTGTTGTTCTTGAGTAGCATCTGTAGCTTGTAGTTCGAATATATCTCCCGCAGGAAGTGAACCTGCTTCTATTAACTCTTGAGTTCTTTTGATATTTTCTTTAGTAACTAAATTTTGATTTTTTTGAACTTTCAATTGTTCTTTATTAAACAATATTTGTAAGTACGAATTTGCAATTGAAAGAGCAATATCATCCTTCATTTTGTCTAAACGATATTTATTTGCTATCTGATTTAGTTTAGATCGCTGCAATGTTTTCCAATTAGCCAAACCATTAAACAACATTATATTTGAGTTTGCAGAAGCTGAAAACGATTTAAATGTTTGATTTTGAAACTGGTTTGTAACTGGGTTAATACTTGCTCCTGTATTTATACTATAATTTGCATTTCCATTCAATGTAGGTAAAAAACCACCAATAGCTTCTAGCTTTTCAACATCTGAAGTTTTTAAATCTAATTCAGACTGCTTAATCGAAATGTTATTCTTAATAGCATAATCTACGCACTCCTCTAAAGTCCATTTCTTATTCTGTGCCGAAAGTTGAAAACCTATCAACAATAGAAAAAAAACTATTTTTTTTGTTATCATTTTATGTGCTTTTATTCTCATTTCTTATAAGACCTCTTTTTCAATATTTTGTTACAGGATATCAATTAAAATTTTACTTTTACATCGAAAATTAGATTTCCTATGAAAACATTTCTTGTAATTTTTGCCTTACTTTTTACCTTGCTTCTAACCATTTCATGTGGTACAGCAAAAAAAATTGATGCCATAAAACCAGCACCTTCAAACGACAACCCTGTAGTTTTTAAGAATAAAGTTTCTTTTATTTCAATGCCTGTTGAAATAACATTGAAAGAACTCGAACAACAACTAAATAAAAATGTAACCGGATTAATATTTAACGATTCTATCTTAAATGATGATAAAACCGAAATGAAAATCTGGAAAACAGCTCCAATTAAACTAAGTGAAAAAGACGGAAATATTATTTCTGAAATTCCTCTTAAAATTTGGGCAAAATTCAAATACGGAACTGATTTTATGGGATTAAATGATACTCGTGAAATCAATCTAAACGGAATCATAACTTTAGACAGCAAAACTCATTTAACCAATTGGAAACTTACTACTACTTCTAAAATAGAAGATTTTGAATGGAGTGAAAGCCCTACGATTTTGGTAGCTGGAAAAAACGTTCCAATTACTTACATCATCAATCCCACATTGACCCTATTTAAATCGAAAATTTCGAAAAAAATTGATGAAGCTATTGACAAAACCTGTGACTTTAAACCTCATGTTTTAGACGCTTTAGACAAATTAAGTAATCCTATTTTAACAAGCGAACAATACGAAACCTGGTTTAAAATGGTTCCTTTAGAGTTATATGTTACCGAAGCCAAACTCAGCAAAACTAAAATCATGTTGAACATGGGATTAAAATGCAATATGCAAACTATGGTGGGACAAAAGCCAAAAAGCGGGTTTGATGCTTCGAAAATTGTATTGAAACCAGTTGAAAAAATTCCGGACAACACAACTGTTTCAGTAGTGGCGGTTTCTACATTTGAAAGCGCAAGTAAAATTGTAACTAAAAATTTCCAAGGTCAAGAATTTGCATCTGGAAGCAGAAAAATAACTGTTCAAAAAGTAGATTTATGGCAAAAAGATGGCAAAATGATTATTGCTTTAGATGTTTTGGGAAGTATTAGTGGTACGATTTATTTATCGGGAATTCCAAATTACAATCCTATTACTAAAGAAATTTATTTTGATCAAATGGAATATGTTTTAAATACAAAAAGCGTTTTAATGAAATCGGCCAATTGGTTATTGCACGGTACCGTTTTAAAAAGCATACAAGCCAATTGTCGCTATTCGATTAAAGGAAACTTAGAAGAAGGCAAACAAAATATAAAACCTTATTTAACCAACTATTCTCCAATGAAAGGTGTTTTTATAAATGGAACTATCAATGATTTCGAATTTGAAAAAGTTGAATTAACAGACAAAGCCATTATTGCTTTTATTACCACTAGTGGAAAAATGGATATTAAAGTGGATGGATTAGAATAAAACAAAAAAGTCGTTTCAAATGAAACGACTTTTTTTATATCTCTTTTTTCTTACCGTATTTTAATCTATAAATAGCATAGCCTAAAACCCCAACTAATATATATGGAATTGCCATTAAATATACTATTCCATCATTTACGGCTTCTGCCTTAACACCACCTTCTTCGCTTTCAAGTGCAGCACGACACATGGCACATTGCGCTTGAGCAGAAATGCTGATGACAAAAAAAACGATTCCAAATAAAAACTTTTTCATCTAATTTGCGTAATAAGGAGAGATCATTAAATAAACAACTACACCAGTAACCGCAACATATAACCAAATAGGAAATGTAATTTTTGCTATTTTTTTATGTTTATCAAATTGTTGTGACCACGCTTTTACATAAGTAGTTAAAACTAAAGGAATGATGATAATTGATAATAAAATATGCGTTATTAGGATAAAATAATACACGTATTTAATTACACCTTCACCACCAAACTTAGTAGAATCAGAAGTCATGTGATACGCTACATACATTCCAAGGAAAGCTACTGAACAAGCAATGGCAACTTTCATTAAATTCTCATGTAATTTTCTGTTTCCATTTTTGATAGCGATAACCGCAGTAACTAAAACCACAGCGGTTAATCCATTAATAGTAGCATAAATTGGAGGTAAGAAAGATAGAGGTGCTACATCATACCCTAATTTTCTCAAATTCACTCCAAAAAGCAAAGCTACTACAGCCGGAATTGCAACTGATAAAACAACAATAAGTTTATTATATTTTGTTTCTATATTATTTTCCATAATTATTCTTCAAGTAATTTTTTAATATCTTCTTTGATTGCTTCAACTCCAGCAGCATCAAGTCCGTCGTAATATAAAATTGGATTTCCTTGTGCGTCTTTTCTGCATCTGATTTTTCCGTCTTTGTCAATTAAAGCGAATAAACCCGAATGTTCAAATCCTCCAGCAACTTTATTATTTTCACCAGCATATAAATTAAAGCCTTTGTTTGCAAGGTTGTAAATATATTCTTTGTCACCCGTTAAAAAATGCCAATTATAATGTTTTACTCCTAAAAGTTTGGCGTGTTCTTTTAAAACCTGCGGCGTATCATTTGATGGATCAATGGTTATAGAAGCAATTCCAAAATTTGGATTCCCATAAAATTCGTTTTGCAATTGCAACATGCTTTCATTCATTTTGGGACAAATCGTAGGACAAGTAGAGAAGAAAAACTCCACAACGTATACTTTACCCAAATAATCTTTATCCGAAATGGTTTTATTGTCTTGATTCTTTAATTTGAATGCTGGAACTGGACCAATTTCAACCAAATCTGATTTTTGAAATTTAGCAATGATTTTTGGTACTGCCCAAATTCCGAAAATCAAAACGATGAATGAAATTCCGATGTATGATTTATTCTTCATGAAAATTACTTTTGTTTTTTAATATTCTCTTTGATGTTATCACGGAAAGCATCTTTTCTTTCGTTTTTATTCTTCTTAAGCGCCAAACGATACTCACGAAGAATGATTTTAACATCATCTGTCATTTCATTATGTAAATCGGCTGCCGAAATAGTATTGTAACTTTCTTTGTACTCCTCCTCACCTTTTTTGTTTTTGCCTTTTCTTCCGCGATGATTCAATTCTTTATCTACGATAATTACTGCAGGAGTTCCTTTGTTTTCATCCAATTTTCCTATCAATTTATAGCTATCATAGAATTCTTGAATTTTGTCTGGAGTTGAAAAAACAAATCTCCATCCTTTCATATCGCCAGTTATTGGTGCTAATTCATCTATGATTTGTTGGCATTTCTTTTCATTCCCTAAAGGAACCACCATTATCATTTGGAAATCTTTGAAGCCTTTGTACTTATTATAAATCTTTTGATTTAAATTAAAAAAGTTACCGCGATTTTCAATAACACTATCACCAACAAAACCTAAAACCGTTATCTTACCTTTCATAGACTCTTTCGAGCCATCTAAACTTGTCCAATCGGCTGGAATATCTTTATTATTCTTGGAAATTGTTGGTAAAAAAAGAGAATTATGAGATGCCGTTGAAAAAACTAAATAAATAGCGATAGGCAATATAAAAAGTGAAATGAGGACTAATTTATTTTTCATTATATGAAACTTATTTTGTTCATACAAAAGTAAAAAAAATCCCGATGTAAATCGGGATTATATAATAGAAACAAGTGTTAAAATATCCACTTTAAATGACCTGTTTTATAAACATCAAAAACGTAGTTACCTTCAACTAATAAAATAAAAGATAGGTAAAGGATTAAGAAAACTACTGTCCAAACGATAGATCTTCTAAACCATTTTTTCTCACCCTCCATGTGCATGAAAGCCCATGTAATGTAATAAGCTTTAACGATAGTTAAGATGATGAATAACCAGTTTAACATGTTCATTCCAGCAAAATTGTTGAAATATAATGCTTTTGGTTTATAGATACCGAATAAAACTTCTACGATAGTAATTACAGATAGAATTCCAAAAACTACCCAAATTCTTTTTGTATTTGATTCGTGTGCGTGTGCCATGATATACTTTTATTATATAATTATACTAAATAGAAGAAAGTAAATACGAATACCCACACTAAATCGACAAAGTGCCAGTACAATCCAACTTTTTCAACCATTTCGTAACTTTTTCTTTTCTCGTAAGTACCTAATAACACATTAAAGAAAATGATGATATTAATCAATACTCCTGTAAATACGTGGAATCCGTGGAAACCTGTAATAAAGAAGAAGAAGTTTGCAAATAATTTATGACCGTATTCGTTTCTAACTAAGTTAGCTCCTTCAACTACATATTTAGCTTCTTCTAATCTTTTTAAAGATTCTGCTCTAGATAAAACTGTTTTATGTTTTTCAGCATTCAAATATTCAGAACGAACTAAAATTGACTCATCAGCTTTGAAACCTTCAACAACTTCATTAACAGAATAGGTTGGCAAAGTAGCTTCATCCATAAACCAAACTCCGTTATTTCTTTTGTGCTGTGTTCTTGCTTCAGGTAATGTTGTAGCAAAATCAGCTAGTGCTACTCTTTTGAAAGTACCATCTTCTTGTTTTTGAACAAATTGTAAGATTGAACCTCCTTTAGTTTCAACAGCACCATATTCTCCCTTAATGAAGTTTTTCCATTCCCAAGCCTGAGAACCTAAGAATATAAAACCACCTACAATAGTTAACAACATGTAAAAAGCAACTTTTGTTTTTTTCATGTGATGACCTGCATCTACAGCTAA
Organism: Flavobacterium sp.; assembly: GCF_020217025.1. Classification (GTDB taxonomy): domain Bacteria; phylum Bacteroidota; class Bacteroidia; order Flavobacteriales; family Flavobacteriaceae; genus Flavobacterium. Next base: position 8,431 of record NZ_JAIWOF010000131.1, read on the forward strand.
TACCATAGTTACAGAAGAGAAAATTAAGATAAAAGTCATTAACGCTACATAATACATTGGTGCATTTACACCATGTAAAAATGGAAAGTGGTTAAAAACTTCATCGGCGATAGGCCAAGTTTCAATGAATTTAAATCTTGAAAAACCATACGCGGCTAAGAAACCAGAAAAAGTTAATGCATCTGATAAGATGAAAAACCACATCATCATTTTACCATAGGTTGCTCCTAATGGTCCTGGACCTCCGTCTAAAGCGTGTTCGTCTGTAATAACTGTCGCTCCCATAAATTTTTTAATTGTTAAAAAGTTCCCAAATTTATTATTTTTTTTCTATTTGAAAAAATAGAAAAATAAAAACAAATAAACCCAAATAAAATCCATAAAGTGCCAATACATCGCACTTAGCTCTATACCAAGGGTTTGAGCCGAATTGTATTTTTGTTTATAATGATTATAAATTACTACTAAAAGCGAAATAATACCTCCTAAAAGGTGAGCAATGTGTACCAAAACAGCAATATACAAAAATGAAGTCGTTACATTACTTTCACTTCCTGTAAAGAAATAGCCATTATCGATTACTTGTCCAAATCCTTTAAATTGTAATACTATGAACGCGATTCCAAGTGCTAAAGTAATCAATAAAAACATTGAAGCACTATTTCTGTTGTCTTTTTTTGTTGCTTGTAAAGCTAAGTAAAAAGTAAAACTACTTACTAACATAGCTACTGTACTGATTACAAATGCAGAAGGCAATACAAAATCTTTCAACCAATCTGGTCTTGATTTACTTACTACATAGGCACTTGTTAGTCCAGCGAAAATCATACAGATGCTAATCATTCCAAACCACAACAACATTTTGTACGTTCTGCCTTTGCGAGCTTGTTCTTCTTCCAAAGTCATTCTATTTTCCATAACTATCGTAAAAATTTATCTATAACATATATTATTTGCAACAACGAAATATACGAAACACTAACAATCATTAATTTTCTTGCCGCTTTTGCATCCATTTGTTTATGCAATTGTACCGCATAAAACAACATCCACAATCCTAATAAAAATACGATTACCGCTGCAGTTTTCGATAAAATCAAATTTCCGGTAAAACCAAAAACTGGAATTATCGAGGCTAAAATCATCCAAATCGTATATAAAATCGTTTGTAAAGCTGTTTTTTTATCGCGTTCTCCTGTTGGCAACATAAAGAAACCCGCTTTTTTGTAATCGTCGTATAAAAACCAACCGATTGCCCAAAAGTGTGGAAATTGCCAAAAGAATTGAATAATAAATAAAGTTCCCGCTTCAATTCCAAAGTGACCTGTTGCAGCTACCCAACCTAACATAAACGGAATAGCGCCAGGAAAAGCACCAACAAAAACAGAAAGCGGCGTTAACGTTTTTAATGGCGTATACAAACTCACATACATGAAAATCGAAATCGCGCCAAACATAGCGGTTTTAGGATTTACATTGTATAAAATAGCTAATCCTAAAACAGTTAAAACGCAACCTAAAATAAAAGCATTTTGTTTGGTAATACGACCAGAAGGTAACGGACGATTTT
>NZ_JAIWOF010000132.1 GCF_020217025.1 Flavobacterium sp.
TAGTTCGGTCCATTTTGGCGTCTAATTCAATTTCGATGATTTGATTGAAAACATTAGAAGCGCCTACCATGCAGTAACCACCGACGATTAACAATACTAAAACCAACCATTGAAAAGGTTGTTCCTCATTAAATCCTAACAAATAACCTGCAATAGTGGAAACCACTACACTAATAGATAAGCGCGCCTTTGTGATTTCTACAAAGTCTTTGTAAAGAGATTTTTTAATTTGAGGTTGAGTATTCGTGTCCACTTTAGTGTTTTTCGCTGTGAAATTGCGCGCAAAGATACGATATGAAAATTAGAATTTAGAATTTAGAATTTAGAAAATTCGTTAAATCTATTAATAATCAAAATACCAGTTAAATAAATCGCTTCTCAATCCAATTGAAAACCAAGTGGTGTTTGATTTTATAGTTGAAGCAGTTTCAGCAGTTGGATCGAAATTTCTAAACATAACATTTCCAAAAACTTTTAAATTTGAAGCTGGATTAACCAAATATCCTACTTGTAAATCGGCAATCATAACCGTTGTTTTATTTCCTTGTGCAATCGAAACCCCAGTATCGTAAGGGCGATTTTCATCGTAATCTAAATAGATATTACCTCCGTAGTTAAAGTTATCGGTTCCGTTATTGAAATCAAATCCGCGTTGGCCGTAAATTAATTTCGCATCAGCAAAATATCTTCCTTTGTAATAACGTGCAATAGCAATAAATTCTCTGAAATTCGCTCCCCATAAATGCCCCATACTTTGATTGTTGTGACCATAATTAGTAATAGGATCACTATGCGAATACACATAAGGACGCACTTGGTTATATTCTACCTGAAGCAATAAATTCTTTATTTTAAACGCATCATAATATTTTACTCCAATTTGGTACGCAAATTTATTTCTCCAACTTTGATTGCTTTGTTTTACATCACCAATTGCAAACTCGTCAATTAAAAACTGTCCGTAGAAGTTAATTTGATTGTTCCATTTGTATTTTGAAGTTAATCCAAGCAATGCATTTCCTGTTTTAGACGATGAGCCAAACTCAACCGTTCTGTAAAAAATTAATGGATTCACAAAATTGAAATCGAAACCTCTATCGTTGGTATTCGTCCAAACCACATTTTCAAAGAAACCTAAATTCCATCTTTTCGTTACATTCCAACTCAAATAATGACTTGCCATGTATTTTGTAGTATAGGTTCCATCAACTGTAGCAGCATCACGAACGTCTTTCAGCCACATGTAGGTATTGATGTATTTAATTTTCCAAAAAGTAGTATTGATTTTGAAATACGGATATGGACTTGCACCATCGCTCTGTAATAAAGAACGATATCCATCTCCTAAGAAATTTCTTCCGTAACCTAGTTGTAGATTTACAAATTTACTTGGTTGGTATTTGATATTTGCTTCTGCCAATGGAAAATCATAAGCATCCTCTTTAAAACGTTTCGCAATTCCAATTCCTGGGATAATCGCTGGATTTCCTCCCGAAGGACGGATACTTTCTGCATATGCATTGTAATAATCAGCAAATCTTCCTTGACTTTCATAGATAGAAGTTGTAAAAGTTAATTGCTTTCCTAGACCACCATTAACAATTAAACCTCTTGTATTAACAAATGTGTTCGAAGCTTCACTTTCAGTATCTTTTCCAATTCTAAAATCGAAAATTGGATTTAGTGTGAACCAATATTCTTCGCCTTGAATCGCTACTAAATTTTCGTTCCATAGTTTTCTTCCCCACCAAGATGCTTTTTGTTTCACAAAAGATTGGTTTGCCGTTTCGAAATCATAATATTTTGCTACTTCATCATACGAATAAGGTTTTGAAGCCGTATGATTATTACTTCCTACTTGATTTAACAAAGCATCGAAAACACCATAATTTTGATGTGAAAACTGCACAATTCCCGAACTTTTAAACTGCGGATTTTCGAATGGTTTTATCACCAAATCATCGTATTCTGATAATTCTTTTTTGTTATCAATTAACAGCGTATTTGTTTTGGCATACTTAGTAGCTACATCTTCTTGAGTGTTTGGGGCAACTAAAGGAATATTGATTTTTATAGAAAATTTGGAATACGTTGGCTTTCCTGCATAAGTAGCAGGTGAAACTTTTGGCAACGATTCAAAAACGCGAGCAGCTTCTTTTTTTAGTGACTCATGTGCTGCGTCGGTATACAAAACCTTGAAATTACCTGTAGTATCGACTTCAAAAACAGCAATTACGGTTCCTTTGTAATTTTGTTCTTGAAGTTCTTGTGGTACTTTAAAATTATTATAAAAATAATTTTGAATCGTATTATAAAAGCAAGATTCCTGTTGTTTACCAATAGCATTTACACAATCTGGAAACATTGGAAATTGTTCGTTTGACGAATGTTGAGCAAAAGTCGCAAATCCGAAAACCAACAACAGTAAACAGTATATTTTTCTCATAAGATATTTTTAATAATCGCTATTTGAAATTTCGCCATTTGCAATTGCTTTAGCAGCTGAAGTTCCAATTCGTTTTACGCCTAATTGAACCATTTCTACAGCTTCTTCATAGGTTCTTACTCCACCTGCAGCTTTAACGGGTAGCGGACAAGAATTTTCAAGCATTAATTTTATAGTAGGAATAGTTGCTCCATTTGGAATACCCTCTGGCGTTTTATAAAAACCTGTTGAAGATTTTACAAATACTTTATCGTATTCTTTTTCGCTAAAATTAGCAATCACCACATTCTTAATTAATGCAGATAATTGTACAATTTGATGATTATCTAAAGCTGCTACTTCAATAATCCATTTTACAATTTTATTATGAGCTAACCCTAATTTAGTTCCTTGTAAAACTTGTTCTTTTACAATATCAATTTCACCTCTTTTAAAAGCTTCATAATCGACAACATAATCTAAATCATCAACACCATTTTCTATAGCTTGTTTAGCTTCCTCTAATTTATCTTCTAAAGTTCCATTTCCTAATGGAAAATCGATAACCGTTCCAATTGTAACTTTTGAATTAGCCTCATGAATCATTTTTTTTGCCAAAACCACTTTATCTGGTCGAATCATGATTAATTTAAAATCATTATCAATGGCTTCTTGAATACAATTTTTCACAACTTCTGTATTTTCTTTTTCAGAAAGATTAGCTTGAGCTGCGGTTTTAAGATAGGTTGAGTCTAAATATTGTTTGATGTTCATTTCAAAAAGAATTATAATGTGTAAAAATAAAAAAATCCCATCGAAATGGGACTTTTTATCACAAATAATATTTAATTATTGAATTTTAAACACAACTGGGATGGTATATTTAATTCTTACCTCTTTATTTCCTTGTTTAGCAGGAATTAATTTAGGTATTCTTTTCACGGCTCTTTCGGCTGCTTTTTGCATTTCTGACGAAGCTCTCTTATTATTTATCGCTACAACATTTGTAATAGCTCCGTTTTCATCGATAACAAATTCCACTTGGGCAACCCCTTGTTTTCCTATCGCTAAGTCTCCTTCAGGATACACCAAGTTTTTCACAATCGCTTTAGCTAATTGTTCATCGAAGCATTCTTTTTGTTCTGCTCTACTCAACCCTTTACAAGCTGGAAACATTGGTAATTGCTCAACAGAAAAAACAGTTGGTGGCTCGCTAGCTCCTCCATCACCATCATCTTTTGGATTATCTGATGGTGTTGTATTCGTATTATTTTGATTATCCGATGGATTATCTTGATTTGCCAAAGGAGTTGTATTATCGTCTTTTTTTGGCTCAGCTTTTGTTGGTTTAAAAACATGAGTTACTTTAGGAGCACTACTAACAACAGGCTTTGTTGTTTCTTGTGGTTTTGTAGTTGGAGCTGGATTATAAACGTAAGTTGGCTCAGAATAAATACCAGTAGAAATTACATGACTAAAAGGTTTTGATACATCCTTAAAATTAAATTCTAAGATAAATAACACCACTAACATAGTGGCTATTAAACCAACTTGAAAATAGATAAAACTATTTTTTACTCTTTTCGGGAAATCAACATTTGCTTTCATGGTTATATAGATTAATAGTTAACAGTTTGTTAATTAATCTATACAATTTATATGCCAAAAAAAAATCCCAACTCGAAAGTTGGGATTTACTATTATTGTAATTTGAAAGTAATTGGCTGACTGTATTTTACTTTTACAGGTTTACCTCTTTGCATTCCTGGTTTGAATTTAGGCAATTTAGAGATTACTCTTAGAGCTTCTTTTTCAAGCAACTCACCACCTTTAGGTCCTTTAGCTTGAACATTAGTAATGCTTCCATCTTTATCAATAACAAAAAGAACAGAGACTCTACCTTGAATATTGTCTTCCATAGCTCTCTCAGGATATTGTTGATTTTTTTTGATATGTTTAGCCATTTGCTCCATAAAACACTCTAAACGTTTGTTTTTTGCAACACCTTCACACCCTGGAAAAACAGGAACGTCTTCGATTACTGCAAAAGGAACTTCTTCATCAATTTCTTCAGCAGTTCCACCTTCTTCACCATAAGAAGAAGCTGTATTAACTACAACTGCTTTATTTTCATCAACTTCTGTAGTTTCAATTTTCTTTTCTTCAAGAACTTGTTTATTATCTACGATTTGAATTACCTCTGGTGCTGGTGGAGGCGGAGGAGGTAGTCTTTGAGTCGGAGGCATTGTAAGAATAACTTCTTCATCTTCCATTGCCATATTATCTGAAATTGCAAGTTCCACTTTTTCTTCTTTAGGATCTTCCGTTTTCATTTCAATGCTCACATACGTTAACATTAAAACAGCTGTAAGACCAATAAGAAAATATAGCGAACTATTTCTCTTCGGATCAACATTAGGATTTTTCTTTACTTCCATAATTTTAATTTTGAGGTGCTAATATAGTTAATATTAGAAATGTTTTAAAAAAATTTATTAAAAATTTTATTTTTCACAATTAAAAAGCCAACAAAACCTACGATTGCTCCTAACGAATTAGCGAACGCATCATATAAATCAGCTTCCCTTGTTTTGGTTAATACACTTTGAAGAACTTCAATAATTATGCCATAAAATATTGCAAAAACTACAATTAGCAAATCATACTTCATTTTTAAATATGACTTTACATTGGCAAAACTCCAAAGAACAACAAATACCAAATAAAACAAAAAATGTACAATTTTATCATTCCAAAGTAAATTTACTTTTGGAATAGCACTAGAACTCACCAAACTTGCAACTGTAATTAAAACAGTCCAAATTATAGCAAGCAATAAAAAATTACGCTCCGATAAGTGCTTTGTAATCTTCACTTGACAAAAGTACTTCTATTTCAGATGCATCAGAAATTTTCACTTTCACCATCCAACCATCACCGTAAGGATCAGAGTTTACTTTTTCAGGATCTGATTCTAATGAATCATTAAATTCGATAATTTCTCCAGATAAAGGCAAAAACAAATCAGAAACTGTTTTAACAGCTTCAACTGTACCAAACACTTCGTCTTTATTTAAGGTTTGATCTAAAGTTTCTACTTCTACATACACGATATCACCCAATTCTTTTTGAGCAAAATCAGTGATTCCCACAGTTGCAACATCTCCTTCAACTGAAACCCATTCGTGGTCTTTAGTGTATTTTAAATTAGTTGGTATATTCATTTGGTTATATTTTTTTGACGTACAAATGTAATTGTATTTATTGAATTGAAAAAAAGGTTTTTGTTATTTTTTTATATAAAAAAACACCCGTTCAAAAAAATACTTTCGAACGGGTGTTTTACTTTATTGTTGAATTATTTAATTCCCAAAATTATATCGTAAAGTGAATCCACTTCTAATATTTGTTGTTGGAAAAGATGTTGAAATAACTGCTTGAGAAAATTGATGATCATAAAAGAAAATTGCCGTTAAATATTTACTAAACGAATAATCAGCCGTTAATTTAATAGACCATAAATCTTGTCCGCCTCCTAACTGATTGTTATCATAATCTAAATATCGAACAATTGTGTTACTTTTTCTTAACGAAAAATCTGCTTTGATATTGATATCACTCTTTATAACTCCCATAGTATTATCAGCTAATGAAGAATTAATGGTAACATCTTTAATTCTATAACCTAGTCCAATAATATATTCGTTGTCGACAACCTCGGTAAGTAGATTATTATCAAAACTCATATTAAGTGTTCTTCCTTTTTTAATTTCAGCTAAGAATTTAAATGAATTTTTTAGCGTCATATCAACTTTTACTAACGGATTGAATTGCTCAGTAAGGTTAACGTTAGATACAATTTTATTGGCATAGAAATTACCATTAGCATCTACTGGAGCATTATTCAAATTAGAACGGAAAGCATTAACATTATAACTTGCTCTATATCCGTGTTGAATAGAGAACGTTTTAAAATTATCTTTAAACCAAGAATAACGCATTAAACCAGTGTATTTAATATTCCAATTTGGCAATGGGGTATTTCTAAAAACTCCGGTTGCCACTTTTCCAGCATCTTGTCCAGAATAAGCCGCAATAAACGAAGGCAATAATACTTGCTGACTATTTTTTCCATAACCAACCGGATAACCTTCCGCATCTCTCGGGAAAGTTGAAGATCCATAATAACTTTCTGCTAATCGATTTGCCACAATCAATCTATTATCTCTCAAATCTTGAAATGCTTGAGAAAAATTCACATCACTTTGTGAAAATGAAGTTTTAATCAAAATAGTTGAAATATTAAAATTTCCAAAATCATATGGCGAACGCGAATTATAATTACCAGCAGTTACATCATATTGTTCTGAGAAATTATACGTATACGAACGGTCTGCACTTAGATCTATTTTTAAATCAGGGAATATCTCTAATTGAGCTGTCAAATTCAACTTTTTATTTTCTACTTGAGTAAAGTTTTGATTGAATTCTGGGAAAGATGTTAACCATCCATTTCTCGCTGCTTCATAACGCACATCGGCTTGACTTCCAAAGATAAAACCTAAAGTAGGCTTAGAAGAACCGAAGAAACCTAAACCAGGTAAATATCCTGGCAGTACAGTACCTTTGTTTTCAGTGTAATTTACTTGAATGTTTTTTATACTTGTTACAACACCTATTAAACCCGACATGAAAAGATTACGTTCATTAGAAATGTTTTTATTTCCTGCAGAGGTTACTTTTTGTCCTGGTTTTGGAGCGACTTGTTTTCCTTTTGTATTGGCTATGTTCTTATTTTTATTTGACTTCGTTTTAGTTAAACCTACATATTTATAAAACGCATCCATGTTAAATATCGTGTTCAATTTATGAGAACTCGCATTTTGAATTGTATTTCCTAATTGATACAATGTTCCATCCTCAGCCTCTATACTTGAAAACGCATTAGACGAACGTTGCCAGCTGTAATCTCCCGTATAGGTGTAAGTAGATTTTACGAAACTTAATATTGGTAATTTATTAATTGGAAGATCGTAATTTACCACAAATTGTTGATTGTGTTGATTAGCTGTTCCTGTGTTCCAATAATCATCCCAAATATCCAATCCGTCAATTGGTAAGTTATTTTCATCTAAATAATTTCTAACAATATTATTTGAGGCAGCTGTATAATTTACACGTAATGACTTTGTAATATTATAATTAAACCCGTATTGATAATTGAAGAAATAATTTCTTCTGTATAAATCTCCTAATCCAACACCTTCAACGTCTACTAAACGAAATCTTTGTTTATTAAACTGTCTTAATATGGAAGAACTGAAAGAAATATTGGTTGGTAAGAAATTAAAATTAAAATCACTTAACAATTTATAATAATTACTCTTTTTAAATGCTTTAGTTTCTTTAAAAGGTTCAACCGTTAATGGCTTAAATGAAAAAGCATAATCTACTGTAGATCTATTTTGTTGATCAATTAAATTTTCAATCTCATAATCATGATGTTGTGTTTCATTTAATGAATAGGACAATGTTAAATTCTCAACATCATAAAAACGAGGTTTTTTTTCCGGATTTCTCTCTTTTTTAACTCCAATCAAGTTGATACTGGTTCTCTTCGTATAATCAATAGCTCTATTTTCAAAATTAGCACGATCAGTAGGATTTGTTGTTAAGTCTAACAATTGCTTCAATTCAATATCTTGATAAAAAGGATCGTATTTAGGTGTTATGGTTTGTTCTCCTACTCCATAATTAAAAGGAAGATTAATTCCCCATCTTTTTGGTAGTAATTTCCCTAAATTTATATTTGTTACAATATCGTATTGAAAAACATCTTCTCTACTTCTTTCATTTGGGCCTTCTTCTAATGATCCAAATCCAATAGTACTCATTCTAGTGGTAGCAGAAACGTTTGCAAAGTCAGCCAAATTGGAATCTAAGTTAGCAACTGCAGCATACCCACCTTTGTTATCCATATCAGACATACGAAGTTCGTTAAACCAAACTTCTCCCCTTTGAATTTGCCCTGTTTTATTTTTAATTCCAATCATTAACGTTCTAACTAATCCAAAATTAGGATTCCCTTTAATTCCTAAGGTTAACCTATTTTTTGAAGAACCTAAGTCTTGTTCATTTAGAAAATGAATACCATTTACATCTGGAGCTCCTAATGCATTAATGATTTTTTTTGATTTTAATGCCGTTAACAATGAAAGCGGCAATTCTATTTCATTATCTAATGGCCAAATTGCATCTGGCGAAGACTCTCCATAAGCTGTAACTTTTAAAGGAATTTCCACTTGATAAAAGTTGTCGGTAAAATCGTTTCCAAATCGAATAAATGCTGTAAGATTATCATCTTGCAAACCTCCGTTTTCTGTAGCTTCAGCATGTAAAAACATACGCAATTTTTTATATTGACGCATGTCGACACTTACGTTTTTGAAAACAGCTCTTGAGTCGTTTGGTTGTAAACCATTTGCAATACCACCTGTTTTATCATATACTCTCAACGACAAAGATTGTTCGTTTTGATTAATTACCGTGTTGTTATTGTATAATTGCTCTCTAACTACTCCTGGAGGAGTCACATATTTAACAGGTGTTCTATCTCCGTTTTCTTGGATATTTAAAGCCACAACATCAAATCCAGTATTATCATCGTCGGTTTGAGGGTCATTAAAATCTAATGAATTTACATATCGTCTCCATTCACCTCTAACTAAATCTAAAGCTCCAAAACGCAATGTAACTTCATCTTTAAATCCAGTCATATACATACGCATAAAACGAATCGATCTAAAATCATTTATAGGACCTACTTTGTTGGCATCTGTAAATTCTTGAATTGGAATTTTATACAAAATCCATCTAGCATTAGCCGTTTCTCCATTAGGCAATACGTCTGTGAATTTTCTTGAATCCACAATATAGTTTTGACCCACAGGTACTCCATTGTCATTATCTGGATATTTTAAAATGGGCACTTCAAATTTAAAATAAGCATTAATCGTGTTCATAGTATTGTCACGATTGATATCTTCTACATCAGGATAAGTAGTGTTTCCACGATTTGAATCGGTTACATTAACCGGAGAGTTTCCTTCAAAACCATTATAATTTTTGTATCGTGTTACAATATCGCCAGATGTATTTAAATAAAACTGATAATTATCTGCTGAAGGATCTGGTTGAGATGCGAATGCTGGAAATTTTAAAACTTCATCGGCATCGGTTAACCCATCAAAACCTGCATCTTGAACCGCTCTATTTCCTCCATTAGTATCAAAAGCATAAATTAAAGACTGCGATGCTGGAACTTCTCCCCAAAAAGTTGAAACTACTGGTTGAGTTGAATTTTCTTCAGGCAAACCATTTTCGTATAACTTTTTCCCATCTCTTAAAATATCTTCTGAAATTTCACCTAAATTGAATACTAATTTTCCAGTATTAGTAGGGTCTGCAACATCTCCTGGATTTCCATAATAAGGATCTAACACCCAAAACTGAATGTATTCAACATTAGACTGTTCAAAATTTGTTGAATTTATAGAGCGCATTATTCCACCCCAA
>NZ_JAIWOF010000133.1 GCF_020217025.1 Flavobacterium sp.
TTTTCGGGAGCTTCAAGATCTGAAAATTGATTAGTAGCTGCCAAAGCAGGGTAATAATTATAAGGCCCTCTATCTTTTGGATAATAGCTTAAATCTAAAGTACTAATTACAGTTGATTGTCCTTGAGCAATATCCGTAACCGGATACAATTCTCTACTAAAAATTCGTCTTGTTTTATTTAAAGATAAGTCTGCATCAGATATTCCTGCAGGAGGCTGAATGTAAAAAATAGGATCAATAGTATACCATGACATTTTAGCTCTTTTGTATCCTACACTCAAAACATCAACTGGAGATTCATTTGATGTTGGATCACCATCAAAATCTCCTTCTAATGGAACACTAGCTAAAGACCACGCTTGTGGACTTCTCATATCTATTGTTGATTGCGAACCTTCAAAATCATCTATGTAAGATGTAGGTTCTCCATTAAATTGATCCGCTTTTGATGCTCCTGGTTTTAAGTAAGCAATTTCACCTCTTAAAGAAATATTTGAAGGAACATCGGTATCAATATTTGGAAGTTTATTAACCAATCTTGTTAAAAAAGGAACTTCAGTTGAGTAATTTCCATTAAATCCAAAAATAGTATTATTAACCGATTCTTGTCCATAATTTGATTTGGTAGTAAATGGTCGCTCCGACATGTTTAACATTGTTGCGCCTAACAAGAACTTATCATTGAACTTATGTTCTACATTGAAACCCCAAAATCTTCTTGTTTGCTGACCAAAAACAGAATTATTCTCTACCGAAACTTCAATAGGCGTGCTAGCTAGAGAGGGATCTAGAATATTTACTTTACCCATTTGATAATTCACTGTATAGTCAACACCTTCAACCAAAACTCTTCCTCCAGCAGTTACAACAACGGAACCTTGTGGCACATTAAAAGCGCCTATTGAGATTCCATCGCCCCCCATAGATTTAAATCGCCCTTTTAATTGAAATTTATTTTTAGCACTTTCTTGTAAAGCAGCAGCTTGTGTTGTTTTATATAAATTTCTAAAAACATACTTAGCTTGATTGCTATTATATGTTAAAGGATCATCATAATTTTCAGCAAGTGTTGAAACGTCTAATTTATTAAATAGGTGTTTCCCAAAAGGTTCCACTTTTAAGAAAATAATCCTTCCTTTTTGAGCATCAACTGTTAAACCTGGATAAAAATCAAAAAAACCATCACCCCCCTCTTGAGGGTCATTGGTGAAATTTAATTTATCTAAATCAAACACTTTAAGCAAAGGAGTTTCGACAACATCCGCTGGCAAAGGATCAACCCCAGATTGCGTAATGTAATTTAAAGGAGATGGATCTGTGTATAAAATATTTAACTTAAAATCATCTTGTTGTAATTGAGAACTTCCTGGAATTTGATAAATATTTTTCATCATAATGTTCCAGGTTGGCATAGTAAAATAAGGTCCAACCCCTCCCACTTGATATTTATCAATTGTTAAATTACTTTTTAACAATTTCAAAATTAAAGCTTGAGAACTAGGCACTCCCGAGTTATCTACATTAGTCGCATCAACACCATCTGTTCCAAATTCCCCAACTTGATACACCTGATCACCAATTGTATATTGATAAGCTACTGCCAAAACTTCGTCATTAGCTAAACGCTGATTAAGCGAAATATAACCTAACTGTGGATGAAATGTATATTCAGAAGACGTTAATTTCCTTGCATTTTCTAATTTAGCAAAGTCAATTCCTTCAGCCATTCCTGGAATATTAAAACCATTAGACGCGGTAGAAACATCTCTAATAGAACTATTCAAAAAATTACTTCCAATATTTGTTGGGTCAAATTTGTTATTTCCGTTATTTGATGGGTTATCAGTCGCTACATTATAGAAAGTAGGATTGGCTGTGGTATTAACATGAACGGTTTCTTCTGGCAAAACATTGGTTAATGGCCCTTCCCCAATATCTTGTAGCGCTACTATATTTCTTAAATTATTTTCTGTTGAATTTACTCTATTTTGCTTATTTGTAATCCAGACTTCTATTCTGTTGATTTGAACACGGGAATTTACATAAGGAAATGTTTCCAAAGCCTTATCGTATTTATCTCTAAAGTATTGCGATAAGAAATAATGACGATCTACATCATAATCCAATGCAAACAATTCAAAATCTTGGAGAGTTCCTCCACCTTGCGCTGTTACTGATTTAGTTTGCGATTTTTGTTCTGAAAAAACTCCTGTAACTGTGGTCTTACCAAATTGTAACTGGGCTTTAACCCCAAATAAACTTTGCGCACCTCTAATTAAAGAATTTGACAATGGAAAACTAACATTACCCACTTCAATTTTTTGGATTATATCATCTTCCGTAGGGGTGTATTCTAATTTTATTAAATTTTGAAATGCAAAAGTAGATTGTGTATCATAATTTACATTGACGTTTAAACGTGTTCCTACTTTTCCTTGTAAACCAACACTAATTTTTTGATTAAAATCAAAACTTGTTGTTTTTCTGTTTCTAGGAGAAAAAGATGGGTTATCTTGTTTTGTAAAACGAATACCTAGATCTAACTCTACAGAACCAGTAGGTTTTACATCAATTGTATTACCACCAAAAATAGTTTCAAAAAACTTAGAATTCACATAATATCTTGGCAACAAATTCTTCTTTGCCTCTTCAGAGCCCGCTTTCTTACCATCTATTGCAGCGGATTTTTCCTGATAATATTTACGCATTTGCTCACGCAGAACTAATTCTTCGTATTGCTTTGGCGTAAGTATCATCGGATATTTGATATTGAATCCGTCTACAGAACTGGTATAGATATAACGATCAGATGCTGAATCATATGTATATTTATCTAATATACTAACTGGATTAGGCAAATTTAACTTCCCTAAATCAACACCTGTTTTTACAGAATCTTTTTCCTCTTCATCTACCTGAGCTTGTAGTGAAAAAGAAAAAAGCATACATAATAATGCAAGGCTATGTTGTAATTTATTTATTGCTTTTATATTTCTATTTTTCAAGTTTTATAAATTTTTTAAAGCTTGTTTTATTAAGTTTTCAACAGTAGCATTTGGGGTTTCTCTGATGATTTTGTCGATTACTTTTTCGGCTGCTTTTCTTGCAAATCCTAAAACTTCTAAAGCAGATAACGCTTCATCTTTATTTGTATTGCTTTCAACTACAGAAACTTCATCTAAATTATACACTTTTAACACTTTTTCTTTCAAATCTAAGATAATTCGTTGGGCTGTTTTAGCTCCAATCCCTTTCATAGATTGAATCGTAGCCACATCATTAGCCGCAATTGCCTGAATAATCTGAGCTGGTGCTAAAGATGACAACATTGTTCTAGCTGTACTAGCTCCAACGCCTGAAACCGAAAGTAATAACTTAAAAAGTTCTCTTTCCTGTTTTTCAACAAATCCAAACAAACTATGCGAATCTTCTTTAACTTGAAGAAACGTGTATAATTTCAAACTCTCAGAATCTGGAATTAATGAAAAAGTGTGTAGTGAAATATTAATATGATAGCCCACACCATTGCAATCAATTACAACTTCGGTAGGTGTTTTTTCAACTAATCTTCCTTGAATGTGCGCTATCATATATCAATTATCTGTTTTGTTTTCTATTTTTTTCTTGTGCATCTACAACAGCAACTGCCGCCATATTTACCATTTCTTCAACACTTGCACCTAATTGGAACACGTGAACTGGTTTGTCTAATCCTAAAATAATTGGACCAATTGATTCCGCCTTATTCAACTCTTTCAATAGCTTATACGTGATGTTTGCTGCGTCTAAATTAGGAAAAATAAGTGTATTTACTTTTTTATTTACCAATTTCGAAAATGGAAACTTGCTCTTTAGCATATCTGGATTCAATGCGAAATCGGTTTGAATTTCTCCATCCACGATTAAATCAGGGAAATTTTCATGTAAATAGGCTACGGCTTGGCTTATTTTAGTAGCACCTTCATTGTGAGAAGAACCAAAATTTGAATACGAAACCATTGCAATTACTGGCTCCATTCCGAACATTTTTACTGTTTTAGCTGTCATTAAAGCGATTCTTGCCAATTCTTCAGCTGAAGGGTTTGGATTGATTGCAGTATCCGATAAGAAAATTGGACCTCTTGCCGTCATCATCATATTCGTAGTAGCAATCTTAGAAACTCCTGACGCTTTATCAATCAATTGCATTACCGGTTTAATAGTGGTTGGATAACTTCTAGAATATCCTGTTACCATAGCATCTGCCTCACCTGTATTCACCATCATTAAACCGAAATAGTTACGCTCACGCATCCATTTTTCAGCATCTAACAAAGTAATTCCTTTACGTTTTCTGGTTTCCCAAAAATGATTAGCATACTCTAATCTTTTTGCTTCCGATTCTTTTGTTTTTGGATCAAAAATTGGCACTTCGGTATCGAAACCAATTTCTGATTTTAACTCTTTAATGATTTCTTGATTTCCTAATAAAATTGGGAAACCAATACCTTCTTCGTGTACAATTTGCGCTGCTTTTAACACATCAATTTGATCTGCTTCCGCAAAAATGATACGTTTTGGATTCGTTCTAGCTCTATTGGTTAACAGACGAATCATTTTGTTATCAGAACCCATTCGTTCTAATAATTCGTCTTTGTATTTTTCCCAATCCGTAATTGGTGCAGTTGCCACACCTGATTCCATAGCGGCTTTGGCTACGGCTGGTGGAACTGCTGCAATTAATCTTGGATCAAAAGGTTTTGGAATGATATAATCGCGACCAAACGTTAATTTGGTTTCGCCATAAGCAATATTCACTTGCTCTGGAACTGATTCTTTTGCTAATTCCGCTAAAGCGATAACAGCAGCTTTTTTCATTTCCTCATTAATTTTAGTCGCTCTAACATCTAAAGCACCTCTAAAAATAAATGGGAAACCTAATACATTATTCACTTGGTTAGGATGATCAGAACGGCCTGTTGCCATAATGATATCTTTACGCGTATCAATTGCTAAATTATAATTGATTTCTGGCGTAGGATTTGCCATCGCAAAAACGATAGGATTATCAGCCATTCCTAACAACATTTCTGGTGTAACGATATCTCCCGAAGACAATCCGATAAATACATCGGCACCTTTCATCGCGTGAGCTAAATCGTCATAATGTTTATCCGTTGCATAACGGCGTTGCATATCGGTAACTCTTGGGTCGTCTTTTCTTAAGGCACCTTTACTGTTGAACATTACAACATTTTCAGGTTTCACACCAAAAGAAACATATAAATTAGCACAAGCAATCGCAGCCGAACCTGCTCCAGAAATGACCATTTTCACTTCTTCCATTTTCTTACCTGCTAATTCCACAGCATTCAATAAAGCGGCTGATGAAATAATTGCAGTTCCGTGTTGGTCATCGTGCATTACTGGAATATTCAACTCTTCCACCAAACGTCTTTCAATTTCAAAAGATTCTGGTGCTTTGATGTCTTCTAAGTTAATTCCTCCAAAAGTTGGAGCGATATTTTTAACCGTTGCAATGAATTCTTCGATGTCTTTTGTTCCTACTTCGATATCGAATACATCAATATCAGCGAAGATTTTGAACAACAAACCTTTTCCTTCCATTACAGGTTTTGAAGCTTCTGGACCGATATCTCCTAAACCTAAAACGGCAGTTCCGTTTGAGATTACAGCTACTAAATTTCCTTTTGCGGTATACTTATAAACGTTGTTAACGTCTTTTTCAATTTCTAAACAAGGTTCTGCTACTCCCGGAGAATAAGCCAAAGCTAAATCTCTTTGTGTTGCATATTTTTTGGTTGGAACTACCTGAATTTTCCCAGGTGTAGGTTTTGCGTGATATAATAAGGCTTCTCTACGTTTACTATCTTTATGCATGGTTTTTTATTTTACTAACTTACAAATATAAGGGTATACGTATAAAATGAGAAATTATTTTGGCATTCTTTTGAAAAAAGTTTTGAGAAATAAAACAACAAAAAACAGTTATTTCTTTACCAATCCCTTCATCTTCTTAAAACCTGTCATCAAAAAAACAGCTACTAATCCAAATGAGATTCCAACGCCAAATTCAGCTATTGTTGATGGAATGCTATGTGGAATTAAATGATGGATGTATTCGATATTATGAATGAAAATTCCTCCCGAAACTAGGATAAGTGCAATCGTCCCTAACACAGCAAGTCCTTTAATTACTAATGGTAAAGCTTTGATTAGAGTTTCTCCAAAAGAAGACATAAAACCCTTATTATCCGATTTTCGCATCAAATAAAAACCAGCATCGTCCATTCTTACAATTAAAGCTACGATTCCGTAAACTCCAATAGTGGCTATAATAGCTACAATACTAACACTTATAACTTGGGTTATAAGATCATGTTGTTTTTCCATTGCCGTTCCTAGAGCGATGATAACAATTTCAAGAGATAAAATAAAATCGGTTTTAATAGCCGAACTTACTTTTGCCTTTTCTGAATTTTCGTCATCTTCTTCTAATTTACTTTCTTCAATTACTTCTTGACTTTTTTTAGCGCGATGAAAAAAGTATTCGATAATTTTTTCCACACCTTCATAAGCCAAATAAACTCCTCCTATGATTAAAGCCGCTTTGATTGCAGGCGGATACAACCAATTCAAAACAAAAACAACTGGTAGAATAATCAATTTATTGATAAACGAACCTTTTGTAATTGCCCACAACACTGGAATTTCTCTTGAAGCTAAAAAACCCGTTGCTTTCTCAGCATTTACCGCCAAGTCATCTCCTAAAATTCCTGCTGTTTTTTTGGTTGCTAATTTACTAGTCATTGCTACATCGTCCATCAATGCAGCAATATCGTCTAAGATTGCGAAAAATCCTGATGCCATAATTGTATTTTTTTCTTTTTAATAACGTTCAAAACTACTGTAAAGTTTTGATATTGTAAATATTTGTTGTCTGAAAAAGACTATATCATTTTATTTCTTCAAGAAATTGATATTACGAAGTAAGCCTTCATATTTAGTTCGTTTAACCGCTGAATTTTTAAATACTTTTTGAAAAGCATCAACTGTAATTTCCTCCCAATCCGATTTTGAGAAATTCAAAATATCTGGATTTGCTTCAAAAAGTGGTTCATTATGAGGTTTTGAGAATCGATTCCAAGGACAAACATCTTGACAAACATCGCAACCAAACATCCAATCGTCAAATTTACCTTTCATTTCTTCCGGTAAATTGTCTTTCAATTCAATCGTGAAATACGAAATACATTTACTTCCATCTACCACATAAGGCGCTACAATAGCTTCTGTTGGGCAAGCATCTAAACAAGCGGTACAACTTCCACAATGATCGGTTGTTGGTGTGTCATTTTCTAAATCCAAATCGATAATTAATTCGGCGATAAAATAAAACGAACCGACTTTTTGCGTGATGAGATTGCTATTTTTCCCAACCCAACCCAAGCCACTTTTAGCTGCCCAAGCCTTATCCAAAACGGGTGCCGAATCCACAAAAGCTCTTCCAGAAACTTCGCCAATTTCAGTTTGGATGAAATGTAATAATTCTTTTAATTTCTCTTTAATTACGTGATGATAATCTTGTCCGTAAGCGTATTTGGAAATTTTATACGAATTCTCATTTTGAAGTTCGGAAGGATAGTAATTCAGCAGCAAGGATATTACACTTTTTGCTCCATCCACCAAAAGCGTTGGATCTAAACGTTTGTCAAAATGGTTTTCCATGTAGCTCATTTGACCGTTCATTTGATTGTTCAACCAATTTTCTAATCGTGGCGCTTCTTCTTCCAAAAAACCAGCTTGGGAAATACCGCATGACAAAAAGCCGAGTCTTTTGGATTCGGCTTTGATTATTTGTGAGTATTTTTCTTTGTTGTTAATCAAACTAAAAAAGTCCTCCTTGAATATTGTTTTTAATTTTTCCTAAATGCTTGTAAGCTTTTTCAGTAACTTCTCTTCCACGAGGCGTTCGCATAATAAAACCTTCTTGAATTAAAAAAGGTTCGTATACTTCTTCAATGGTTTCGCCACTTTCGGAAACTGCTGTTGCCAATGTAGTTAAACCAACTGGACCTCCTTTGAATTTATCGATTATTGTGGATAGAATTTTATTATCCATTTCGTCTAATCCGTGTGCATCAACATTTAATGCTTTTAATGCAAATTTTGCGATTTCGATATCGATTTTCCCGTTACCTTTGATTTGCGCAAAATCTCGCACACGACGCAATAAAGCATTGGCAATACGAGGTGTTCCTCTACTTCTACCCGCGATTTCTATCGCAGCTTCCATCGTAATTGGCGTCTTTAAAATGGATGAACTACGTTGGACAATTGTGGTTAATAATTCGGTATTATAGTATTGTAAACGACTTTGAATTCCGAAACGAGCGCGCATTGGAGCAGTTAATAAACCCGAACGTGTTGTTGCTCCAACTAAAGTAAACGGATTCAAATTAATTTGAACAGTTCTGGCATTTGGACCCGATTCAATCATAATATCAATCTTGAAATCCTCCATTGCCGAATACAAATATTCTTCAACAATTGGACTTAAACGGTGAATTTCATCAATAAATAAAACATCTCTTTCTTCAAGATTTGTCAATAATCCGGCTAAATCTCCAGGCTTATCTAAAACAGGACCTGAAGTAATTTTAATTCCTACTCCTAATTCATTTGCTAAAATATTAGCTAAAGTCGTTTTTCCTAAACCTGGAGGACCATGAAACAAAGTATGATCTAACGCTTCTTTTCGCAAATTAGCCGCTTGTACAAAAACAATTAAGTTTTCTAAAACTTGTTCTTGTCCAGAAAAATCATCGAAACTTAGTGGGCGTAATGCCTTTTCGATATCAATATCTTGCGGAGAATAGGATTCTTTATTGGGATTTAAATTATCGTTCATAAAAGCAAAGATAAGTAAAGTTATAAAACAAAAACCTCTCCGATTGGAGAGGTTTGTATATAGTGGAAAAAATCTTAGTGATGTAAAACTTCTTCTCCTTCTTTCATTGGTGTAACTTGAGTAACGAAATCTTCATCGTGACCTGGTTTACTGTAATCATAAGGCCATCTGTGTACTTCAGGAATTTCTCCAGGCCAGTTACCGTGAATATGCTCCACTGGTGTTGTCCATTCTAAAGTATTCGATTTCCATGGATTTTGAGTTGCTTTCTTACCGTAGAAAATGCTGTAGAAGAAGTTCCAGAAGAATACGATTTGGAACGCAGCTCCAACGATTGCAAACATAGTAATTAATACGTTTACGTCTGCTAACTCATCAAATAATGGGAAAGCTGTATTTGTATAGTAACGTCTTGGTAAACCAGCCATTCCAATAAAGTGCATTGGGAAGAAAACTCCGTAAGCACAAATAGCAGTAACCCAGAAGTGAACATAACCTAAGTTTTTGTTTAACATTCTTCCGAACATTTTAGGGAACCAGTGGTAAACACCAGCAAAGAATCCGTATAATGCAGAGATACCCATTACTAAGTGGAAGTGAGCCACTACGAAATATGTATCGTGAACGTTAATATCCAAAGTTGAATCTCCAAGAATAATACCTGTTAAACCTCCAGTGATGAAAGTAGATACTAATCCGATAGAGAATAACATAGCTGGATTTAATTGTAAGTTACCTCTCCATAATGTAGTAATATAGTTAAATGCTTTTACTGCAGATGGAATTGCAATTAATAATGTTGTAAAAGTAAATACAGAACCTAAGAAAGGATTCATACCTGATACGAACATGTGGTGACCCCAAACAATAGTTGACAAGAATGCGATTGCTAAAATAGATGCAATCATCGCACGGTAACCAAAAATTGGTTTTCTAGAGTTTGTTGCAATAATTTCAGAAGTAATACCTAAAGCAGGTAATAATACGATGTAAACTTCAGGGTGACCTAAGAACCAGAATAAGTGCTCGAATAATACCGGAGAACCACCTTGGTAATGTAAAACTTCACCTTGAATAAAAATATCTGAC
>NZ_JAIWOF010000134.1 GCF_020217025.1 Flavobacterium sp.
AGGAGCAGGCTCAGAAGTGTAAGCTATAATATTGTCAATATCCTCATTTGACAATTGTGGAAATGCTGTCATTGGAACTTTATTGTTCTCTTCAAAAACTTTTACAGCTTTTGCATCTCCTGACTTGATTAATTCTCCACTATTCTTTACCCACTTATACAACCATTCTTTGTCATACTTAGCCTCAACTCCACGAAGTGCTGGACCCGTAGCTTTTGCATCTAATTTATGACATGCTGCACAATTGGTATTAAATAATTCCTTACCCTTTGCCGCATCCTGAGAGAATGCAGATAAAGAAGTTACTAGCACGAATGCTACACTGAAGAAAATCTTTGAAAACGATTTATGGTTACCCACCTTTTTCATATTTAAAATGATTATCGACTTAATTTGGTATACTTTTAGATATACCTTATCTAAAAACAACACGTTATTTTTTCAAAACTCCGACAAAAATACAATATTCGAACTATTATTAAAACCTTAATTTTATCTTAAAATGTAATTTATATTTGTTCTAAATAATATTCAGGTGTCCGATTCTCGTCTTAAATTGTATTTTTGTATTAAAATCATTTGTATATGAAAAACTTATCAAAACATAACTTATTGTACTTCTTTATTCTATCATCTCATTTCTGTTTTAGATCTAATGCACAAGATGGGAAAACCAATATCTCTGTGGATCCAAAAATTGACCAATTGTTAAAAGAAAAAAGAAAACTAAACACTGGTTTATTTTTAAATGAAGGTTATAAAATTCAAATTTTTTATGGAAACAGCGAGGAATCCAAAAAGAAATTACAAGAATTTAAAAAGGAATTTAAAGATCTTGACGGAACTATTATTTTCAACAGCCCCAACTATAAAGTATGGATTGGAAATTTCAAAACAAGAATTGAAGTTGAACGCGCAATGGTAGATATTAAGAAAAAATATCCAACAGCTTTAATCATCAAACCTTCGAATTAAAAATAGATAAAAACAAAAAAGCCATTCAAATGAATGGCTTTTTTTATTGTTTGTAACTGAATTATTTCAATTTTTTCTTCACTTCAACTTCATGGAATCCTTCGATTAAATCGTACTCACGAATATCGTTGTAATTCTTAATCTGCATACCACAATCATATCCTTTAGAAACTTCTTTAACGTCGTCTTTAAAACGTTTTAAAGTTGCTAATTCACCTGTGTAAATTACGACACCTTCTCTAATTAAACGTATTTTAGAGTTTCTGAAGATTTTACCATCGGTAATCATACATCCTGCAATAGTTCCCACTTTAGATACTTTGAAAATCTCTCTAATTTCTGCTGTACCTGTAATCTCTTCTTTCATTTCTGGAGACAACATTCCTTCCATTGCGTCTTTCAAGTCATCAATTGCGTCGTAAATAATAGAATAGTTACGGATATCGATTTCTTCTTTTTCAGCTAATTGTTTTGCATTTCCTTGAGGACGAACATTAAATCCGATAATAATCGCATCAGAAGCAGAAGCTAACAATACATCAGATTCTGTAATTGCTCCAACTCCTTTATGAATAATGTTGATTTGAATTTCTTCTGTAGATAATTTAGAGAATGAATCCGATAATGCTTCAACAGAACCATCCACGTCTCCTTTAAGGATAATATTCAATTCTTTAAATTGTCCTAATGCAATACGACGACCAATTTCGGCAAGCGTAATGTGTTTTTGTGTACGAACTGATTGCTCACGTTGTAATTGTGTACGTTTTGATGCAATTTGTTTTGCTTCTCTTTCGTCTTCGTAAACATTAAATTTATCACCCGCAGTTGGCGCACCATCTAAACCTAATACAGACACTGGAGTTGATGGACCTGCTTCTTTGATTTGGTGCCCTCTTTCGTCAAACATGGCTCTAATTTTACCATGGTTCTTTCCAGCCAACACATAATCTCCAATGCGAAGTGTTCCTGCTTGTACTAAAATAGTAGAAACATATCCTTTTCCTTTATCTAACTGAGCTTCAACAACTGTTCCAAGCGCAGGTTTTTTTGGATTTGCAGTAAGTTCTAAAACTTCTGCTTCCAATAATACTTTTTCTAATAATTCAGAAACTCCTGTTCCTTGTTTAGCCGAAATATCGTGTGATTGGTATTTTCCACCCCAATCTTCAACTAATAAATTCATTCCAGCTAATTGCTCTTTAATTTTTTCTGGATTAGCCGCTGGCTTATCTACCTTATTAATAGCAAAAATCATAGGAACACCAGCCGCTTGTGCGTGACTGATTGCTTCTTTTGTTTGTGGCATGATATCATCATCCGCAGCAATTACGATAATAGCGATATCGGTAACTTGAGCTCCACGTGCACGCATCGCGGTAAACGCCTCGTGACCTGGTGTATCTAAGAATGTGATTTTTTCGCCATTTTCTAAAATTACCCCATATGCTCCAATGTGCTGAGTAATTCCTCCTGATTCACCCGCAATAACGTTTGCTTTACGAATGTAATCTAGTAAAGAGGTTTTACCATGGTCAACGTGACCCATTACAGTAACAATTGGTGCTCTATGAACTAAATCTTCTGGATTGTCTTGAACTACTTCTGCAGCTTCTTCAATATCTGTTGTAATGAATTCCACTTCGTATCCAAACTCATCAGCCACAATAGATAATGTTTCCGCATCTAAACGTTGGTTCATCGTAACCATAATTCCAAGCGACATACACGTTCCGATTACTTTTGTAATTGGCACGTCCATTAAAGATGCAATTTCACCAACCGTAACAAATTCTGTTACTTTTAATATTTTACTTCCTTCTTCTTGTGCTTGCAATTCATCATCAACACGTTGACGGTGTGAATCTCTTTTATCTCTACGGTACTTAGCCGATTTTGATTTATTTCCTTTACCTTGTAATCTCTCAAGAGTTTCTTTAATTTGGTTTTTAACATCTTCTTCAGAAGGCTCTACCTTTTGAATAATTGGTTTTTTACCTTTATTAAAACCTCCTGCTCCATTACCTTTTACAAACTCTTTTTTAGGACCACCCGCATTATTATTAGCCCCAGGAGCTCCAGGCGTACCTGGTTTAACAATACGCTTACGTTTGTTTTTATTGTTGTTAGCAGCATTCGCTCCACCTGCATTTGGTGCTTGAGGAGTTCCTGGCTTTTTAAAATCTTTTTTAGGATCTTCTTTTTTCTTTTTCGGCTTATCAAACTGAGACAAATCAATTTTTTGACCCGTGAAAGTAGCACCTGATAACTTTTGATATTGTGTTTCAATTTTTACTTCGCCAACATCTTCAGAAGGAGTTTCTACTTTTGACTCGACATCTTTAGTAGGCTTAACAACTTCAACGTTTTTAACAACTGGCAACTCTTCCTTAACTTCCGTTTTAACTGGTTCTGAAACTTTTGTTTCAACAGGCTTAACTTCAGCAACTACAGGTTTTTCCTCTGATACAATAACAGGTTTTTCTTCAGAAACTGGTTTTTCAGACTTAACTTCTTGTTTTTTAGGATCTAAATCGATTTTACCAACTGCTTTAGGAGCAGATAAAACTGCCTTTGCCTTGATAATCTCTTGTCTTTGACGCTCTTCTTCCTGCAAACGTTTCGCCTCTTGTTCTTTTTCAAGTTCACGTTTTAGTGCCTCTTTCTCTTTTCTCTTTTCTTCACTCACTTCAAGAGAGGCAACCTTATTCCCTTTGTCAGCAGAAAATTGACCACATAAGACTTGATATTCCTCTTGAGATATTTTAGCATTTGGACTTGACTCAATTTCATGACCCTTTTCTTTAAGAAAATCCACAGCTCTATCAAGAGAAATATTTAACTCCCTTAAAATTTTGTTTATTCTTATTACTCTTTCTTCAGACATATAACCTTTTTAAAATTCTATTATGTTGTGTGTTGTTTGGTTAAAGAATTATCCTTCTAATTCTTCTTTTAATATATTAATTACATCTAAAATAGTTTCCTCTTCAAGATCTGTTCTTCTTACCAAGTCAGCAACATCTTGATTTAATACGCTTCTAGCTGTATCTAAACCGATTTTTTCAAATTCTTCAATTACCCAAGCTTCGATTTCGTCAGAGAACTCTCTTAATTCTACATCATCTTCTTCTTGTGCAACGCCTTCTCTTATAACATCAATTTCATAACCAGTTAATAAACTTGCTAATTTAATGTTATTTCCTCCTCTACCAATAGCCTTAGAAACTTCTTCAATTTTTAAGAATACTTCCGCTGTTTTAGCTTCTTCGTTAATTTTAACTGTAGAAACTTTTGCCGGACTCAATGCTCTTGTAATATATAACTGAGCATTCGTTGTATAATTAATTACATCGATATTTTCATTTCCTAATTCACGAACAATTCCATGAATACGAGAACCTTTCATTCCTACACAAGCTCCAACAGGGTCAATTCTATCATCATAAGAATCTACAGCTACTTTTGCCTTTTCACCAGGAATACGAACTACTTTTTTGATTGTAATTAAACCATCAAATACTTCAGGAATTTCTTGTTCGAATAATTTCTCAAGGAATTCAGGAGCAGTTCTTGACATGATGATTTGAGGTTTGTTACCTTTCAATTCTACACTTTCAATAACCCCTCTTACATTATCTCCTTTTTTGAAATAGTCGTTAGGAATTTGTTTTTCTTTTGGTAAAACAATTTCATTTCCTTCATCATCCATCAAAATTACAGCTTTTGGACGAACATGATGCACTTCTGCCGTATAAATATCACCAATTAAATCTTTAAATTGTTTATAAAGATTTGTATTATCGTGTTCATGAATCTTAGAAATCAAATTTTGACGCAAAGCCAAAATAGCTCTTCTTCCTAATTGAATTAATTTTACTTCTTCAGAAACATCCTCACCTACTTCAAAATCAGGCTCAATTCTTCTTGCTTCAGACAAAGAAATTTCAGAATTTGGATCTTCAACCTCACCATCTTCTACCACAACACGATTTCTCCAAATCTCCATATCTCCTTTATCTGGATTAATGATGATATCGAAGTTATCGTCTGATCCGTATTTCTTTTTCAATGCATTTCTAAATACATCCTCTAAAATTGCCATTAGTGTAACTCTATCAATGAGTTTATCGTCTTTAAATTCTGAAAACGATTCGATTAATGCAATATTCTCCATGTCAACTCTTTATTTAAAATGATATTATAACAATTGCTTCTTTTATATTCTCATAAGGAATTTCCAGTTTTTTATCTACTGTCTCTTTTCCTTTACCTATTTTTTTTGGCTCACGTGCTTGCCACTCTAAAGTTATTTTTTCATCATCAGCCAACGTTAATTTAGCCTCAACTTCTTCTGATGTAATAGTTTTAACTTTTAGAGTTCTACCAATATTTTTCTTATATTGCCTTACTAATTTCAACGGGCTTGAAACACCCGCAGAAGCTACTTCCAATGAAAAATCTTGCTCTTCTCTATCTAAATTATTCTCAACCGCTCTACTTACATCGATACAATCTTGCAAATTTACACCAAAATCACCATCTAAAATAACACTAATTTTATTAGCGTCATTTATAGTCATGTCAATCAAAAAAAGATGATTACGCTCAGCTAAAGCTACATCTAACACTTCTTGAACTTTATTTTTAAATGTCATATTCTTATAAAAAGAGGCACGCTGTGCGTGCCTCATAATCCTTAGTCCTTTAATAACGATGCAAATATACAATTTTTTTTGAATTAAAAAAAAGATTGTCAGTTTGGATATTTTTTGTACTTTTATAGTGTAATTCATTTACACTATTAAAATAACCTAAAACAAACTTATGAAACGAATTTTAGTACCAACCGATTTTTCAAAACACGCAGAATACGCATTAAAAGTTGCCGCTCAAATTGCCAAAAAAAATAATGGCGAGATTTTTCTATTACACATGTTGGAATTGCCTACAACTGGAAACGACGCTCTTTCAAGAGCTCACGATATTCCTGAATTAATGTTTTTTAAAAATGCAGCTGTAACAAAACTAGACGAATTAATGGATGCTGATTATTTAGATGGCGTTAAAATCTCAAGAATTATTCAATTTGAAATGGCTTTCGAAGGAATTATTAAAAACGGAGAAGCTCACAATGCCGATTTGATTGTTATGGGATCTCATGGAGCAAATGGTTTCCAAGAGATGTTTATCGGATCTAACACAGAAAAAGTAGTAAGAAATTCTGAGGTTCCAGTACTAGTTATAAAAAGAGAAGAAGACACTTTTAGTGCATCTAAATTTGTTTTTGCTTCTGATTTTTCAGACGAAATAAAAAAACCATTTGAAAAAGTAGTAGAATTTGCAAACAAATTTGGTTCTCATCTTTATTTAGCAAACATTAACACTCCAAATAATTTTAAATCTACCAAGGTAGCTCAAAAACAAATGGACGAATTTATTGCCAACTTTAAAATTGACAACTATTCTACACACATTTACAATGATGTTAATGTTGAAAAAGGTATCTTACATTTTGCAAAAAGCATTGATGCAGACATTATAGGAATGAGTACACATGGAAGAAAAGGACTATCTCACTTCTTTAATGGAAGCATAAGTGAAGATTTAGTGAACCACGCTAAAAGACCAGTCATTACTTTCAAAATCTAATTTCAAGATTTTTATCATAAAAAAAAGACCACAATTGTGGTCTTTTTTTTATGATAACTAATACTATATTAACTACTTATAAAAAATAAAAAACTCCGCTTATTTCTAAGCGGAGTTTTGTTGGCCCACAAGGACTCGAACCTTGAATGACGGTACCAAAAACCGGAGTGTTACCATTACACCATGGGCCAATACCTAACAACCTTTTCGATTGCGAGTGCAAATGTAATGCATATTTTTTATTCTGCAAATTTTTCTAAAAAAAATATTAAAAAAATTATTAAAACGAAATCGTAAACAAAAAAATAGTTTCTTTGTAGGAGAATATAGAAAAATCAAAATACAATATGAATTCATTCAACTTTAAAAAGTGGAACACTATTTTAGGATGGTCTACTTTTATAGTAGCATTAATTACTTATTCATTAACCGTAGAACCTACAATGAGTTTTTGGGATTGTGGTGAGTATATCGCAACTTCAGCCAACCTAGAAGTAGGACATCCACCTGGAGCTCCTTTATTTCAAATGCTAGGTGCTTTCTTCGCGATGTTCGCCTTTAGCCCAGACAAAATAGCTTTAATGGTGAACTACCTTTCTGTATTCTCAAGTGCTTTTACAGTACTTTTCATGTTTTGGTCGTTAACCATTTTATTGAATAAATTAATTATAGGAGAAAAAGAACTTTCAACAAACAATGCTGTTATGATTTTAGGTAGCGCAGCAGTTGCAAGTTTATCATTTACTTTTACAGATAGTTTTTGGTACAATGCGGTGGAAGCCGAAGTTTATGCCATGGCAACTTTCTTAATTGCTTTGTTATTTTGGTTAGGATTACGTTGGGAACAAGAAATAAACACGCCTCGTGGAAATAAATGGTTGCTAATTATTTCATTGGTAATCGGGCTATCGTTCGGTGTTCACTTTATGGCTTTATTAGCATTCCCAGCTATTGGATTTCTATATTTCTTTAAAAAATATCATAATATTACCGTTAAAAGTTTCTTGATTGCAAACGTTGTTATTGTAGCCATCTTACTTTTCATCTTTAAGCTTTTACTTCCTTACACACTAGCTTTCTTTGGTAAAACTGAAATTTTTATGGTGAATAGCCTTGGAATGCCATTTAACTCAGGAACAATCTTTGCCTTTATTTTAATTGTGGCTGCTTTCTATTTTGGATTAAATTATACTAAGAAAAAAGGTCACGTTTTTTACAACACCTTAATTTTAGCAACTCTTTTTATCTTGATTGGATTTTCAACTTGGATGATGTTGCCAATTCGTGCAAATGCTAATACTCCTATTAATGAAAACAAACCATCCGATGCTGCAGAGGTTTTAGCCTATTATAATCGTGAGCAATATGGAGAACAAAAATTATTTTATGGCCCTCAATTTTCAGATACTTACTCTGGATTAGATCCTGTTACACCTTATTTAGACGACAAGCCTAACTACGAGCGTGATTACAAAACAAAAAAATATATCATTACAAACGATTACATCAACGCAAAACAAAATACGGATGATGCTCACAAAGCATTCTTACCTAGAATGTGGAGCAATGAGCACAGAGAAAATTATATGATTTTTACTGAACCTTTAGAATTCAGAATAAATCCAGAATATGCACACGAGGATGAATTAGTCAATATCGTAACACAATTTAGAAAAGCTTATGAAGCAGGAGAGGTTGACGAAAAAGACTATGATAAATTTTTAAAAGGATATGGCGAATATTTAATTGTAGACAAACCTACTTTCCTCAACAACATGAAGTTTATGGTACAATATCAATTTGGATACATGTATGTACGTTATCTACTTTGGAATTTCGCCGGAAGGCAAAGTGATGTTCAAGGAAAATTTGACAATTCCAACGGAAACTGGCTAACAGGAATTAATTTAATCGATGAGATTTTTCACGGGACACAAAAAAACTTACCATCTGATATGAAGAACAATAAAGGAAGAAATATTTACTATGGCATCCCTTTACTTTTGGCTCTTATTGGATTTGTTTTCCATGCAATGCGAGATAAAAAAAGTTTCTACGTTTTACTCGTTTTATTCTTATTTACAGGCTTAGCTTTAAAAATATACTTAAACGAAAGACCTTTTGAACCAAGAGAGCGCGATTATGCTTTAGTAGGTTCGTTTTATGTGTTTGCTATGTGGATTGCTTATGGTATTTATGCAATTTTTGATTCTTTGAAAAAATACATTCAACCTAAAATTGCTATTCCAGTTGTATTAGTACTTTCTTTATTAGCTTCACCAGCAGTGTTAGCGTCACAAAATTGGGACGATCATGATCGTTCTAATAAAGACACTGCTTTAACAATGGCTAAGGCTTATTTAGATTCCTGCGAACCGAATGCTATTTTATTTACCATTGGAGATAACGACACCTTCCCATTGTGGTACATGCAAGAAATTGAGGGCTATAGAACCGACATTCGTATTGTAAACACTAGCTTATTCATGACGGATTGGTATATTGACCAAATGAAAATGAAAACGCATAATTCTGAACCAATTCCAAGTTCATTTAACAGAGAGCAATACAAAGGAAGTAATAGAGATTATAGTTTATTCGTAGAAAGAACTAAAGAACCTTTATTATTAGACGAAATGCTTAAATTCATTGCTTTAGACGATGAAAGAGCTAAAATCGAATTGAATAATGGTCGTAAAATCAATTATTTCCCATCTAAAAAAGTAATTTACCCTATCGATAAAGCAGCGGTAATAAAAAATAAAGCAGTTTCAGAAAAATTCTATGATTCAATTGTTCCGGCAATAGAATTTGAAATTAAAGATGACGCGCTTTACAAAAATCGTTTGATGATGCTTGACATCGTAAATCAAAATAATTGGAAACGTCCGATCTATTTTACAGGCGGAAGCTTTGGTGAAGACGATTATCTTTGGATGAAAGATTATCTTCAATTAGACGGAATGTGTTTCAAATTAGTTCCAATTAAAACTGCTGTAGATTCACCTAGCCCTATGAAAATGGGGCAAATTGATTCTGAAAAAATGTACAAAATTGTAATGAAATGGGATTGGGGCAATAGTGGAAAACCAATTATCTATCACGATCCTGAAACACGCAAAAACAGTATTAGTTATAGAACTAATTTGGCTCGTTTGATGGAAACCTTAATTATAGAAGGCAAAAAGGATAAAGCTGAAAAAGTAATTGACTTAGCAATGGAAAAAATGCCAATTCAATATTTCGAATATTATTCTATGCTAGAACCTTTTGCAATGGGATATTACGAAGTTGGTAAAAAAGAAAAAGCTAGAGAAATTATTTCTGAAGTAATTAAAAAATATCAAGAAAATCTAACTTTTTATAACAGTTG
>NZ_JAIWOF010000135.1 GCF_020217025.1 Flavobacterium sp.
GAAACCTAGCGAGCAAAACTTTGGCGCTATGGATATTGTTACCGACATTGAACAATATAGAAATTTGCTTCAAGTTGCAAAAAACGCAAATGACTTAGAATTTTATAATAAAGAAAAAGTGAAATTTAATAATTTCAATAAAATGTTCCAACGTTTTGGTAGAGACATGGAATAACTAATTTCTAAAACACAAAATGTTCCAAATGAAAGAAATTTCGTTTGGAACATTTTTTTTATGCTAATTTTACAACATGAACTTCAATTGGGTTAAAACAAATAAATGGATTAAAAAGCTTTTTCATAATCTGGTTTGGGATATTCCAAATTCGGAAAAAAAAATCTATTTAACCTTTGATGATGGCCCAATTCCAGAGGTAACTGAATGGGTTTTAGATATTTTAAAATCAGAAGATATTAAAGCAACATTCTTTTGTATCGGTGACAACATCAAAAAACACCCCGAAGTTTATAAAAGAATACTTGATGAAGGTCATCAAACCGGAAATCACACCTTCAACCATTTAAACGGATGGAAAACCGAAACTAATCATTATATCGAAAATCTCAAGTTGTGCGAAACTGAATACTTAAAACTGAACACCGAACACTCTTTCTTATTCCGTCCTCCTTACGGAAAAACAAAACCTATCCAGTCAAAGGCAATTCGACAACTAGGATACAAAATAATTATGTGGGATGTGTTAAGTTATGATTTTGACTCAACCGTTTCAGAAGAAAAATGCTTAGAAAATGTAATTTCAAATACGGAACAAGGAAGTATTATCGTATTTCACGATAGCGTAAAAGCAGAAAAAAATCTGAAATATGCACTGCCAAAAGCAATACAAGTTTTAAAAGATAAGGGGTTTGTTTTCGATGTAATTTCTTAGGCTTGTTCTTGCACTAAAGAAATTAAAGTGTTGGCATCAAGTTCACCGCTTTGTCTCCATACCATTTGACCTTCTTTATAAATCATTAAAGTAGGTAAACCTTTAATACGAAGCGCTTCAGCTAATTCCTGATTTTTATCCACATCAATTTTAATTACACGCGCTTTGTCTCCTAAAGCAGCTGCTACATGACGAATTACTTCATTCATAGCTACTGAAGGTTCATTCCACTCTGTAAAGAAATCGATTAGTACAGGTACTTGAGCATCGATAAGTTCTCCAAATTTTGACATAAATTGCAATTTATTAGTATCAAAAATATTAATTTTCACACGAAAATAATATACAAATGTAGCATTTTTACTGAATTACGCTACTTTTTCTCCTTTTTTTAGTTCAATAACTGTTATTTCAGGCATAATTCCTACTCTACCAGGGTAAGCATGAAAGCCAAAACCTCGATTTACATAAATGTATCTTCCTGCATTTTCGTATAATCCAGCCCATTGTTTGTAGACATATTGTACCGGACTCCATTTTATCCAACCCGGAATTTCTATCCCAAATTGAAACCCATGCGTATGACCCGAAAGCGTTAAATGATAATGATTGTCGTCGTGCTGAATTTTCTCATCCCAATGACTTGGATCGTGACTCATTACAATTTTGAAATCTTCTTTTGATAATCCTTTTGAAGCTAAACTCAAATCGCCACGCTCTCCAAATTTTCTTCCCCAGTTTTCTACACCAACGATTGCTAATTCTTGATTATCTTTTTTGATTTTTACATGTTCATTTAACAACAATTTGAAATCAATTTTATCATGAATCGCTTTGATGTTTTCAAAATTTTGGGCTTTATCTTGTTTTGATGGCCAATCCACATACTCTCCATAGTCATGATTTCCTAAAATGGAAAACTTTCCAAATTTGGGATTATGAATTCCTTTAAACGTATCAATCCATGGGTCCATTTCGGTAGCATGAGTATTTACAATATCACCAGTAAATAAAACCATATCTGAATTTTGTTCATTTATCAAATCAATCGCGTATTGAATTTTCTCTGCATCATCAAAACTTCCACTGTGAACATCTGAAATATGTGTAATCGTTGTTCCATCAAAAGCATCAGGTAAATCTAAAAAAAATAAGGTTTGTTTGATTACTTTAAAATTGTATTTACCAATAGTAATTCCGTATAAAAAAGAAGCAAACGGAATAGCAGCTATCCCTAAAGCAATCTGACTTACAAATCGCCTTCTTTCAGGTAAAAAACCTTCTGAACCGCTTTTGGTTATTACACCAAATAATCCTGCAAAAAAACGAATAATGTCTTCTCCAAATAAAATGATAGTCAACAATAATTTTGGTACATATAGCAATAACAACAAACCCATTGTCATCATGGTTTTTGGCGTTTGTCCTACTTTTCTATCAAAATGATATAACTGATAAACAATATAAGCTAAGGCAATAGCTGATGTTACATAATAAAAAATAAAAAACCACTTCGATTTAATCAAAGTCTTAAACGCCTGAAAAGCATAGATTTCCAGAATAACAACAAATACTAAAAAAACAATCCAACGAATCATTAGCTCTTTTTTTTGCAAAGTAACTACAACTTTGTCAATTCAATACGTATTTATTAAAATTTTAACGATAAAAAAAGGCTGTAAAACAAATTTGATTTACAGCCTTTTAAATTAATAACTAAAACTCTTTAAAATCCTAACCCAACAGCCATTGCAGTTAGGTTTGGTGAAAAATTCACTACACGAGTTGCAGCACCAGTTGTTAAATTGATTCTGTAAACTGCTTGTGTTCCATCTACAGTTAAAATTGAGAATGCTTCATTACTATTTCCTCCAATATCAAAACCATTCATAGATGAAGCAGTTACACCTAAACTTCCTACTAAAACTAACGTTCCATTGTTTGGTGGATTTTGTAAATACAAATTATTATTATTAGTATCAATTACAAAAAGTTGTGTAGTAGTACTTTGCGCAAAATTATTAGTGTATGCTGCAGCAGTCACAGATGGCGTTCCTGGATTTAAACTTCCATCCGTTGCTACAACCGTTCCTAAATCAGGGTGTAAACGTAAGTTTTGCCCAGTATTACTTACCAATCGAATTCTATCAACCGTTGGGTTAAAGTCGAAACCGAAATCTTGTCCAGATAATACTGGTGTCAATCCTGAACCTACCGCTATTACTTGTCCGTTTGCCGTATTAATTGTCAACAATCTACTTTGATTTGTTACGGCATATAAAGCTCCGTTTGCTGGTCTAAAATCTAATCCAACAATTTGCTCACTAGCATTCATTCCTGTTAAAGCAATTGAATTTGAAGAGCCTAAAAGCGGATGTATTCTATATAACATATTAGTAGACGAAGTTGCATAAGCAATTGGTTTTGATTTAAATGCTACTTCTACAATTTGCTGTGAAAAAGTTCCAATCCAAGTAGCTTTTCCAGACATTAAACTGATTGTATATAATCTTGATTCATTATTTTTATTATTCACTGCCATTGCATAGTTAGAATCTGTTAAAATATCCAATCCTCCAGTTCCTTCAAAATCTACTTCTAAAGCCCCAACAAGTTGTAAAGCTCCATCATTTGGCGGGTTTTGAAGATACAACTTATCAGTAGCATAATCAATATCATACAACATAGTTGCTATACTTCCCGCAAAACTGTTTGTATAACCAACCGCTTCAATTTTAGTATTCATAACACCATTGATACTTCCATCTGTCGCCACAACAGTACCTAACTCAGGATGCAGTCTTAAGTTTTGACCATTATTCGAAACCAAGCGAACTCTATCTACTGTTGGATTAAAATCAATTGAACTAGAAGTACCTTCGATCTGAGGTGTAAATGGAGCGGCTCCAATTGGTGTTGCCAAACCAGAAACTTCATTGATAATATACAAACGACTAGTAGAACCTAAACCATATAATTGACCCGTAGCAGGTCTGTAATCAATACTCAGAATGTTTTCTCCTGATTGTAATCCTGTTATTGTTAGATTGCGAATTGGAGCTTCCAAATTTCTAGCATTAAAATAGTAAATCTTATTGTCATTTCTAAGAGCAGCAAAATTTACCAAAGGAGCCACTTCTGGCATTGGAGTTGGCTCTGGCTGAGGCATTGGAGCAGTATCGTCATCAGAACATGCTACAAAAATTGTCAAAAGACTCATCAGTAAAACTGATTTCACAGGTAATAAAATTTGTTTCATAATTAATTTGTTTTTCTTCACTTACGAAAAACATGAAATCATGGTTTTATTTTTCTGAGATTTTTTCTGAAGTAAACAAAAAAGTCCAAAAACACATATATTTTTATAACTTTGAAAAAATATAGAATACCATAATTATGTCACAAAAACGTCTTTTCCTTCTTGATGCTTACGCGCTTATATTTCGTGGGTATTATGCTTTTATAAAAAATCCTCGTATCAATTCGAAAGGAATGGATACTTCTGCCATTATGGGATTTATGAATTCTTTAATGGATGTAATTAAACGCGAAAAACCTGACCATTTAGCCGTAGCATTTGATAAAGGCGGAAGCGATTATCGTTTTGAAATGTACCAAGAATACAAAGCGCATCGTGACGAAACTCCAGAAGCGATTAAAATTGCAGTTCCCTATATTCAAGAATTATTGAAAGCGATGCACATTCCAATTATTGAAAAAGCAGGTTTTGAAGCTGATGATTTGATTGGAACTTTGGCTAAACAAGCCGAAAAAGAAGGTTTTCAAGTGTTCATGGTTACTCCAGATAAGGATTTTGCCCAATTGGTTTCGGAAAATATTTTCATGTACAAACCTGCCCGAATGGGAAATGACATCGAGATTTGGGGAATTCCCGAAGTCTTAGAAAAATTTGAAATCGAGCGTCCAGAACAAGTAATAGATTTCTTAGGAATGATGGGCGATTCTGCTGATAATATTCCAGGATTGCCTGGTGTAGGTGAAAAAACAGCTAAAAAATTCTTAGCGGAATACGGAACTTTAGAAAATTTATTAGCCAATACGCATCAGCTAAAAGGTGCGATGAAAGATAAAATCGAAGCCAATAAAGAATTAGGGATTTTATCTAAAAAATTAGCCACTATCCTACTCGATTGTCCGGTAACATTTGATGCTGACGATTACGAATTATCAAAACCAGATGTTGAAAAAACAGATGCGTTGTTTCAGGAATTAGAATTCCGCCAAATGAAAGCGCAGTTTGATAAATTATTTGGAACTGGAAAAGAATATGACGAAATTGACAGTAATGGCAATACCTCTGAAATTCAGCAACCAACAAAAAAAGCGCCAGCTAAAAAATCGAACGAAGACCAATTTGATTTGTTCGGTTTTAGTGATGAATCGGATGAACCAACTGCGAATCATTCGTATTTTGCGACTTTAGAAAATACGACGCATTTCTACCAAATAGTTCAGGGCGATTTACCAATAAAATTGTTAATGCAGAATTTATTAAATCAAACTTCGGTTTGTTTTGACACTGAAACTACTGGAATTGACGCTTTGAATGCCGAGTTAGTAGGAATGTCATTCTCTTTCGAAAAAGGTAAAGGATTTTATGTTCCGTTTCCGGAAAATAAGGAAGAAGCGCAAACTCTAATTGAAAAATTCCGACCATTCTTCGAAAATGAAAACATCGAAAAAATCGGTCAGAACATGAAATACGATTTGAAAATTCTTTCAAATTACAACATTCAAGTCAAAGGAAAATTATTCGACACCATGATTGCGCATTATCTAATTAATCCAGATATGCGTCATAACATGGATGTATTATCAGAAACTTATTTGAAATATGCACCAAAATCGATTGAAACTTTAATTGGTAAAAAAGGAAAAAATCAATTATCAATGCGCGATGTTCCTTTGGAAGACATCAAAGAATATGCAACCGAAGATGCTGATATTACCTTCCAACTTAAGGAACATTTCCAACCGATTTTAGAAAAAGTAGGTACGAAAAAATTGTTTGACGAAATCGAAATTCCATTAGTTCCTGTTTTAGCCGATATGGAAAAAGAAGGCATTCGTTTGGATGTGGAATTCCTAAAAAGCATGTCGGTTGATATGCAAAAAGAAATCGATGCGTTTGAACAACAAATCTATGAAACCGCGGGTGAGAAATTCAATTTGGCTTCTCCAAAACAGTTGGGTGATATTTTATTCGACAAACTAAAAATTGGTGGCGCGAAACAAAAGAAAACCAAAACCGGTCAATATGCCACTGGCGAAGAAGTGTTGAGTTATTTGGCAAACGAACATCAAATTGTGCGCGATATTTTAGAATGGCGTCAAATGGTGAAATTGCAAAGCACTTACATTGATGCTTTACCAAATCAAGTTGATAAAAAAACGGGGAGAGTTCATACCGATTATATGCAAACGGTTGCCGCTACAGGTCGTTTGAGTTCGAATAATCCAAACTTACAAAACATTCCAATTCGCACCGAAAGAGGAAGACAAATTAGAAAAGCCTTCATTGCACGCGATGAAAATTATACGCTACTTTCTGCCGATTATTCTCAAATTGAATTGCGAATTATTGCCGCTTTATGTGGTGAAGAAAATATGATTAAAGCGTTTCAAAATCACGAAGATATTCACAAAAGTACGGCTGCAAAAGTGTTCAATGTGCCTTTAGATGAAGTAACAAAAGAACAAAGAAGTCACGCGAAAACTGTAAACTTTGGAATTATTTATGGGGTTTCGGCTTTTGGATTGAGCAACCAAACCAATTTATCTCGAAAAGAAAGTGCAGAATTAATTGAAGCGTATTATCAAACGTATCCGAAATTAAAATCGTTTATGACTTCGCAAGTTGATTTTGCTAGAGAACACGGTTATGTAGAAACCATTTCAGGAAGAAGACGTTATTTGAAAGACATCAATTCAGCCAACGCAATTGTTCGTGGTGGTGCAGAACGAAATGCAGTGAATGCGCCAATTCAAGGTTCGGCTGCGGATATCATCAAAATTGCGATGATTAACATTCATAAAAAACTGACTTCTGAAAATTGGAAATCAAAAATGCTATTGCAAGTACATGACGAATTAGTATTTGATGTACACAACTCCGAATTAGAAAAAATTCAACCAATGATCAAACACGAAATGGAAAATGCTTTCAAAATGGCCGTTCCTTTAGATGTCGAAATTGGATTGGGTAAAAATTGGTTGGAAGCGCATTGATTTACAATGCGTTTTTAATTAGTTTTTTCAAACGTTTTAAATTGCATTTTGAAAGATTCTTGTCTTCTAATAAAATCTGCTGTGATTTTGTAGACAAAAACTTGTAATATAAATGTTCAATTTTATTTTTTTTATCGAACAAAAAAATACTGTTTTCATTGAAGTGATTAAATGAAACATTTTTTGTTTCAGTAGGTCCGAAACAAATTAAAAAAACATTCATGAAATCTACTTGTTTATGCTTTAGATGTTTGATTTTTTCTGGGTAATCTTCAAAATTTAAGCATGAAAAATTCCTTTCAATCAAATTAATTACATTCTTTTTTTCAGTATCGGTTGTGATTAAATTCAAGTAAATATTCTTCTTTTTTTCAAAATCTAAAAAATCTCTATAATAATCCTCATAAAATTCATGAAGTATAATTAGATATAAAATTAGAGTAGTTTCAAAAAAACTTTGCTGTACGCCATCTTTCATATCGATATTAGGAAATGGCATAAATTTCATTTGAAGATCGATTTCTTTTAAATTTCTAAGATATTGAAACTTATTTAAAACTTTTTTAACTCTTCTTGGATTTGTAAATTCCAACTCTCTAAAAAATTCATTTATTCTTACATTAATACCATATGTATTCACACCAAATTTATAAATAGTGTCGTCAAAATAATGATTTATTAAATTTAATAAATTATCATATTCTGGCATTGAGAATGAAATATCAAAAATTTTCTCTAAGTACTCATTTGATTTAACAACTTTGCCGTACTTAGTCTTCACAGCCTGATTTACTGCTTTTTTATCAATCCCACAAAAGAAAATCGTTTTCTGACCATATGTAAAAAACAGCTTAATAGAAGATAATAAATTTAGTACTTGCTCAGGTTCACATCTATCTAAATCATCGATGAATACAATATTAAATTTAGGCTTATTATTTAATGTTATTTTATCTTCAAATCTTACAAATTCTAATTTAAAAGCATTCAAAGCTTCATAAAAAGACAATTCTTCTTTTTTGGTTAACTCTTCAACAAAAGACGAAGGATCTAATTCAATGTTATAAATATTTAATTTAACACTTTTACCTAATCCTCTTAAAATTCTACTTCCATACTTTATTAAATCGTCACAAAATTGCTCTCCTGTTTCTATATTTTTTGTGTTAATAAATTGCAAAAGTGACATAGCTAAATTTGTATCTTTTTCAAATTCCCATGCTTCAAAGAAAAAAGTATTAAAATCACTTTTTAACTCCTTTTCTAAATACTTCATTAAACTACTTTTTCCACTTCCCCATTCTCCATAGAGTGTAAACATCTTGATTTCGTTGAGTTGTTCTTTATTACCAACTAAAAAGGCTTTTATTAAATCTCCTTTATCTATTACACCTAAGTAATCATACTCTTTTGTTAAATTTTCAATCGGGAGATTTGCAAGTAATTTTGGCTTTGTCATTGTAAGAATTTTTCATAAATATAACAATCTATTTTGCACAAGGCAAAACAAATTATTCACAATCATTTTGCTATTTCAAATAATATTTAGATATTTGTCTAAATATATAAATTAACATGAACGCAATTTTCAAAGCCTTAAACGACGAAACCAGAAGAGATATTCTGGAATTGCTGCGCAAACAGGAGATGACGGCTGGCGATATTGCGGACCAATTTCATATTTCAAAACCTAGCATTTCGCATCATTTGGATATTTTAAAACGTGCCGATTTAGTCACAAGCGAGAAAAAAGGACAATTTGTAGTCTATTCTTTAAACACTACAATTGTTGACGACATTTTAAAATGGAT
Source organism: Flavobacterium sp. (assembly GCF_020217025.1). Classification (GTDB taxonomy): domain Bacteria; phylum Bacteroidota; class Bacteroidia; order Flavobacteriales; family Flavobacteriaceae; genus Flavobacterium. The sequence continues at coordinate 8,951 of NZ_JAIWOF010000135.1, forward strand.
TATTACCTTAAAAAAATAAAGTATGGAAAAGTTTAAAAAAGAAATTCCGTTTTTAGCAATTGCTTTAATTCCTTTTGTTTATCTAATTTACATTTGGAATCGTTTACCAGAAAAAGTACCTATGCATTGGAATGGCGCTGGAGAAATTGATCGTTATGGCGATAAAAAAGAACTTCTTGTAACATTATTCATGCTAGTTGGAATCACCTATTTTGTTTTCCTAATTATTCCTTCTATTGACCCAAAACAAAAATTACAAAACATGGGCAACAAATTGAATAACTTACGAATGATTCTTACTTTATTTATGTCTGGTTTGGCGGTTTTTATTCTGTATAGTGTACAGCAAAAAACAAGTAATCCTAGTTTTGTACTTGCAATTATTGGCTTGCTTTTTGCTTTCCTTGGTAATTATTTCAAAACCATAAAACCAAATTACTTCATTGGGATAAAAACACCTTGGACGTTAGAAAACGAAGAAGTTTGGAAAAAAACGCATGAATTGGGCGGAAAACTATGGTTTATTGGCGGACTTTTAATGGCATTGACCTTTGTATTACCAAACGAAATGCAATTGTATACTTTTTTAGGAATTACTGCCGTTATTAGTATTGTTCCAATTGTATATTCGTATTTAGAATTCAAAAAAATCAAAAATCAGTAACAAAATAAAATCACAACTACTAATTAGAAAAACAGAAATGCCATGAAAAAATTACTTCTTTTTGTATTTGCTTTTTCGAGCTTCACTTTTGCTCAAGATAAGTTCACACGAATGGATAGTTTGTTGAACTATTTGAATGAAAACAATAAATTCATGGGTTCGTTAACCATTCGCGAAGGTGAAAATGTAGTTTTTAGTAAAGCATATGGCTTTGCCGACGTAGAAAAAAACATCAAGGCTGATCGTTTTACACGTTACAAAATAGGTTCGATTTCTAAAACCTTTACGGCTGTAATGGTAATGCAATTAATCGAAGAGAAAAAATTGACTTTACAAACCAAATTGAATCGTTTTTATCCAAAAATGCCAAATGCCGAAAAGATTTC
>NZ_JAIWOF010000136.1 GCF_020217025.1 Flavobacterium sp.
GATTTACGATTTATTACACCACAGAACAGGAATTGTTGATTTTGTAAATCAAGATTCTACTTTTCATAAAGTGTTAGACAAAAAACATTCGAAAGAAGATATTTTAAAAGTAATTACATCTTACGAGCCTTTATTTGAGCCTGGAAGTAAATATCAATACAGCAATTCTAACTTTTTTATTTTAGGCTGTATTATTGAAAAGTTAACCAAAAAATCCTACGCTGAAAATTTACAAAATCGAATCGTTAAAAAAGCTGAATTAGGAACGTACGAAAGTAAAACCGAAATGACCGCTAAAGGCGCAGTTACCAATAAAGTTTTCGTTCCAACTACATACTATAAAGAAGAAGCAACAAATACAGCAAACAAAGAAAGTTATTCCTATTATTTTGATGGCACCAATTGGGTGAAATCGTTAGAAAATCACAATTCGATTCCGTTTGCATCGGGTGGAATTACTTCAACTACTGCCGATTTAACTAAATTTATTTATGCTCTTTTCAATGGAAAACTAGTTAGCCAAGCTTCTTTAGATCAAATGAAAGAAATTAAAGAAGGTTACGGAAAAGCGTTAATTCAGTTTCCATTTGGCGAAAGACGTTTTTATGGTCATGGTGGAAGAATTGAAAATTTCAGTTCGATGTTAGGTTATTATCCAACCGAGAAATTGAGTTTTTCTTTGATTTCAAATGGCGATAATTTTGTGCAAAACGATATTATCATTGGAATTTTGAGTATTTATTACAAAATGCCGTTTCCTTTTCCTCAATTCATGAAAATGGATAAAGCAGAATTAGCAAAATTTACTGGAACTTATGCTTCAAAAGACATTCCTTTAAAAATTACCGTTTCTGAAAAGAATGGCGAATTATCAGCACAAGCAACAGGACAAGGCGCTTTTCCTTTGACATTCAAAGAAGAGAAGACTTTCGTTTTTGCCGCTGCTGGAATTGAGATGGTTTTTGGTGATAAGTCATTTGTACTAATTCAGGGCGGAATGAAATTTAACTTTACAAAAGAATAAAGATGCAAAACACCATCACTACCATCAAAAGCATTACCAATAGTAAATATCTCGATATAATTGGAGTGGTTTTGGTGGTGGGCGTTTCAGTGTATTTAGAATATTACAAAACCACTTACGATTTTAGTTTTAACGGAAAGAATTACTCGTTTTACTTAGGTTACTTTTCCATTTTAAACACGTGTTTATCCATGATGGCGACGCGATTGGTCACCAAGAAAAACAACATTGGGAATTTAATCAGCACTTGCAACACCTTATTAAGTGGAAGTATTGATTATCTTTTGGGAAATATTGGGGCGATTTTAACCTATCCTGTTTCGTTTTTTGGAAATTATTTTGCCTTTAGAATTTGGAAAAAGAAACAATATTTAAATGCAATTGATGCTATCTTTTTCCGAAATATGGCAATAGGTTTACTGCTTTCGTTAGTCCTGAATTACATTGCTTTCACAACATTTTCAGATAAAGCGACTGATTGGAAATTGTTTTTCGCCATCGCCATTCCAGCTGGAATCAGTTTTGGTGGCACCTTTAATATAGGTAGAATGTATCCTGATAATTGGATTAACTGGCAAGTATATAATTTATTCAAGATTGTACAAAATGTAATGCTAATGAACATTGCCAACACTGCAAAATACGTGTTTTATATGTTCAATGCGATTTTGGGTTATATTACTTGGAAGGATGATAAAGCGAGGCAACTATAACCTTCTTGTAGATTCTCTCTGACGCAACTCTGTTTTAATCACCACGGTTTGCGGTTGGTAAAACTCGTCTTTAGAATTTAGTTTGTGGATTAATAACTCCGCTGCTTTGGCTCCAATTTCTGGTGCGTGTTGGCTTACCGTTGATAAACTCGGTGTTAATCGTCTTGACCAAACACCATCTGCAAAACCAATAATATTTAATTCTTCTGGAATTTTAATTCCTTGTTTCAGTGCCATTCGCATGGTCATGGTGGAACTGTGTTCGTCTAAGGCAAAAACAGCATCCATTTTTTTTGAAGAAATTAATTTTTGTAGTTTTACATCAAAATCTTCAATAGCAGTTTCAAGAATAATCAAATCTTCGTCAATTGACATGTTAGCATCTGTGAGGGCTTTTTTATAGCCTTCAAAACGTAATTTTCCAACACTCAAATTATTTACAATAGAGAGCAAGGCGATTTTTTTACTTCCTAATTTAATCAAATGAGTCGTAGCATGATAAGCGGAATCAAAATCATCTACTACTACTTTATCGCAATTAATACCATCAGCTACTCTATCAAACAAAACAATAGGGGTTCCACTATTCATAATATCTTTAAAATGTTTATAGTCTTTTAAAGATTGTGTTTCTTCGGCAATAGCTACTATAAAACCATCAATGGTTCCATTGTTCAGCATGTCCATTACTTGTTGTTCTTTATTGAAAGATTCGTTTGAAATCCCAGTAATCACATTATAACCTTTCGCCAAAGCTACTTTTTCAATTCCACTAAACACCTTTGCAAAAAATGGATTTAGGATATTAGGAATAATTACACCTATAGTATTGGTACGTTGATTTTTTAGATTCTTGGCTATACTATTAGGTTTGTAATTCTTTAAAGCAGCATACTCTTGAATTTTAATCTTAGTCGCTTCACTAATTTCTGGGCTATCGCTTAGTGCTTTAGAAACGGTAGAAATTGATACGCCAAATTCTAGTGCTATCTGTTTTAGAGTTGCTTTTGCTTTCATATATAAAAGTTAAGAGGTAAAAATAGTGTATTTGTGTAATTTAAAAAAACAACTTTAAATGAATTTTAGTTAAGCGAATGATGACTAACAGATTAGAAAAAATAATATTTTCAAAAAGGGGTTTGCAATTCTAATAAATAGTTGTACTTTTGCACTCCCTTTATTGGGAATGGAATGTTTAATTTAAATTAATTATTGTGAACACATTAAGCTACAAAACAGTATCAGCCAACAAAGCAACTGCAGATAAGCAGTGGATTGTTGTGGACGCTGAAGGGCATAACTTAGGTCGTTTATCTACAAAAGTAGCGATGCTTTTAAGAGGTAAATACAAACCAAGTTATACACCGCACGTTGACTGTGGGGATAACGTAATTGTTATCAACGCAGAAAAAATCAACCTTACTGGTAACAAGTTAGATGACAAAACGTACATCAGACACACAGGTTACCCAGGAGGTCAAAGAAGTTTAACTGCTAGAGTAATGCAACAAAAAAACCCTGCATTATTAGTAGAAAAAGCTATCAAAGGAATGTTACCTAAAAACAAATTAGGTGCTGAATTATTCCGCAATTTAAATGTATATGTAGGTTCTGAGCACAAACATGCGGCTCAATCACCTAAAACCGTTAACCTAAACGATCTTAAGTAATGGGAGTTATTCACAAAATCGGTAGAAGAAAATGCGCTGTTGCACGTGTTTATGTTTCAGAAGGAACAGGAAAAATCACTGTAAACAAAAGAGAATTCACTAACTACTTCCCAACTGCAACTTTACAGTACAAAGTTATGCAACCAATGTCTATGACAGAAAATGCATCAAACTTTGACGTTAAAGTAAACGTATATGGTGGTGGTTCGACAGGACAAGCAGAAGCTGTGAGAATGGCTATTGCAAGAGCAATGTGTGAAGTTGAGGCTGAAAACAGAGCTATCCTTAAACCAGAAGGATTATTAACAAGAGATCCTAGAATGGTTGAACGTAAAAAATTCGGTCAGAAAAAAGCACGTAAGAGATTCCAATTCTCGAAACGTTAATATTCGATATTTATCAGAATATATTTTCAGATTTATTTTTACAATTAAAATTGAATTAAAAACAAAGTTGTCGATATTCCTTGTAAAAAGGGAATTAGTTTAGCATCTAAATGAAGCCTAAAGCCTAAAGCTTAAAGCTTAAAGCCCAACGGAACATTGCTAATCACGGAACGTAAACTATTACACAATGGCAAACAAAATTGACGTTAAAGAGTTATTAGAAGCAGGTGTACATTTCGGACACATGACTCGTAAATGGGATCCAAACATGGCTCCTTACATTTATATGGAGCGTAATGGTATTCATATCATTAACCTATATAAAACTGCAGCTAAAATTGAAGAAGCTAACGAAGCTTTGAAAAAAATCGCTGCATCTGGTAGAAAAGTATTATTCGTTGCTACCAAAAAACAAGCAAAAGATATCGTTGCTGAGAAAGCAGCTGCATGTAACATGCCTTACATCACTGAAAGATGGCCAGGTGGTATGTTAACTAACTTCGTAACTATCCGTAAAGCTGTTAAAAAAATGGCTTCTATTGATAGAATGAAGAAAGACGGTACTTTCATGACTTTATCTAAAAAAGAAAGATTACAAGTAGATCGTTTACGTGCTAAATTAGAGAAAAACTTAGGTTCTATTGCTGACATGTCTAGACTTCCAGCAGCTCTTTTTGTAGTAGACGTTAAAGCTGAGCATATTGCAATTAAAGAAGCACAAAAATTAAACATTCCAGTTTTCGCAATGGTAGATACGAACTCGGATCCACGTCCAATTGATTTCGTAATTCCTGCTAATGATGATGCTTCTAAATCTATTGATAAAGTTTTATCTTTAGTATCTGCTGCTTTAATCGAAGGTCTTTCTGATAGAAAAGTTGAAAAAGACGAATTACCAGCTAAAGAAGTAGAAGCTACTGAAGCTCCTGCTACTGAAACTGAAGCATAAATAAATTAAATTCCAAGAATTAAATTCCAAATTCCAAACTTGTTCTAACCATTCGTTAGCAATTTAGTAAAATTGGAATTTGGGATTTAGTAATTGGGATTTTTTACTTTTATAAACAACAAATAAAAAAAATACAAAATGGCAAATATTACTGCTGCAGACGTAAATAAATTAAGAACTATCACTGGTGCTGGAATGATGGATTGCAAGAAAGCATTAGTGGAAGCAGAAGGAGATTTCGATTTAGCTATCGAAAACTTAAGAAAAAAAGGTCAAAAAGTAGCTGCTAACCGTTCAGATAGAGAATCTACTGAAGGAGCTGCTGTTGCTGTTATCAATGCTGATAATACTGCTGGAGTTGCAATCACTTTAAACTGTGAAACTGACTTCGTAGGTAAAAATGAAGCATTCGTAAAATTAGCAAACGATTTAGCTAACCAAGCGTTAAACTTCGCTACTAAAGAAGAATTATTAGCTTCTGATTTCAACGGAATTACTGTTGCTGAGAAATTAATCGAGCAAACAGGAGTTATCGGAGAAAAAATCGAAATCGGTGCTTTTGAAAGATTAGAAGGTGCATTTGTTGGATCTTACATCCACGCTGGTAAAATTGCTACTTTAGTAGCTTTATCTGCTAACGTTGCTGGTGCTGACGAAGCTGCTAAAAACGTTGCAATGCAAGCTGCCGCTATGAACCCAATTGCTTTAAACGAAGCTGGTGTTGATGCTGCAATCATTGAAAAAGAAATCGAAATCGCTAAAGAGCAATTAAGAGCTGAAGGTAAACCAGAAGCAATGTTAGATAACATTTCTAAAGGAAAAATCCAACGTTTCTACAAAGACAATACTTTAGTAAACCAAGATTACATCAAAGACAGTTCTATGAGTGTTGCTGCTTACATTAAATCTGTAGACGCAAACTTAACTGTTACTGGATTTAGTAGAGTTGCTTTAGGATAATCCTATTCTAAACTAATAAATACAAAACCTTAATTCTTTAACAAGAGTTAAGGTTTTTTTCTTTTTAAAATACTGTATATTTGGGGTAAACGAAAAAAGAAAATAGCTTTGAAAAAAATTGCTCTTCTATTAGCCCTTGTATCAGCTTCATTATTTGCTCAAGAAAAAAAATACCAAAGTTTATTGTGGGAAATTAGCGGTAATGGTTTGCAAAAAAAATCATACGTTTACGGTTCTATGCACGTAAGTGATAAAGTTTCCTATCATTTATCGGATAATTTTTTTAAACATCTTCAAGAGGCAGATATCATTGCCAATGAAAGCGAACCAAGAACTTGGACAACGCTATTCGATTTGTTTAGCTTTTACAGTCAGTATGCCAATCAAGGAAAGTTTTATACTAATTTTTATATTCAACCTATTGAAAAAGATAATTTATATCCACTTTTCAGAAGCAGCAATTACAACTTAATAAGCCTTCTTACACGAACAAACGAGGCGCAAAAAGACTATCAAGAAGAAACCTATCTAGATATGTTTATCTACAGGACAGGTAGAAAATACAACAAAAGAACTGTTGGTTTAGAAGACGTAAAAAAATCAACTTTAAACATTATGATGGCACAAGCCAAAATGGATGAAAGCGAAGTAGATAAAAATCGTCAAGCTATTTTAAAATTATTAAAAAACAAACCCTACGACCAAGCGCTTAACGATTATTACAGAGAAAAAGACTTAGACATGATTGATTCGTTAACCATGTTAAGCTCTCCAAAGTCGTTTTTAAAAGCCATGCTTTTTGACCGAAACATAGAAATGGTTAAGAACATGGATTCAATCATGAAAACAGGAAGTTTATTCAGTGCCATTGGAGCGGCTCACTTACCAGGCCCAAAAGGTGTTATCGAATTACTTCGCGCTAAAGGATATAAAATCACTCCCGTTTTTGGTAATTATACTGAAAAAGGAAAAGCAACCAAAAAACAAATTGAAGAATACTTTACCAAACCTGAATTAAAAAATAGAGCAACGGCAGACGGTATGATTTCCTTGCCTTTATTTGAAATTGTACTTGAAAACGGCGAAGATTTAGAATCGCCTGACTTAGTAAATGGCGGTTATGTAAATGTAAAAAGAAAACTCCTAAACGATTTCTTAAACAAGAAAAATAAAACATTTAATGTCAAAACATTAGACAGTTTATTTTATGAAAATATTCCAGGGGAAATTCTAGAAAAAAAATCATTTCAAGAAAAAAATTACTGGGTCTACGATATTAAAAGTAAAACCAAAACAGGCAACGCACAACGTTATCGCTATTATATAACACCACTAGAAATTATAACAGTAATTATGGGTGGCGAAGGCGATTATGTAAGACGTTTTGAAGAAGATATTTTTTCTAAAATCGAGATAAAAACCAGTAAAAATACTTGGGAAAAAATTAGTCCAATAAAAGGAAATTTTGAAGTTCAAGTTCCAGCTTACAATACTTACACTGGAAATAAAAACAACGGCAAAGACAACTCCGACATTGCTATTACGGCTTTAGATGAAAAGAAAAAATGCTTTTACTTTTTAATCGAAAAAACACTTTCTGAAATTGATAATTTAGAAAATTCAGAATACGAATTAAAACGAATTCATCAAGAATTTTATGCCCAACACGAATTAGATTCTACAGAAACTAAATTCAATAAAGAACGAATTGCTTTCTTTTCAAAATCGAATATAGAAAACAGAGAGATTCAACTAAAATCGCAATTAAACGGCAATAAATATTACCTTTTAGGAACAGTAAATGCAGAAGATGCAGATACCAAACGTTTTTTCGATTCATTTGAAATTAAACCTTCATTAGAATCTGAAAGTTATAGAATATTCCGTGATACGACGAATCATTTTAGTATTGAAATTCCTGAAAAACAAAACGAGCACTTAGACTTCTTAGTAGAAAGAGAACTTCAAAACGGTAGCAAAAAGAAAAATCATTTTACGACACAATCTAAAAACTATCAATTTTTAGGAAGTAATGGTTCAATAATACAACTTAACTATTACAAATATCATCGTTATGAGACTGAAAAATCAATTGATTCTATTTGGAAAAATTATCGTAAACAAATCATAGGTGATGTAACTACAAATGAAACTCCTGCAGATATTGAAGGTGATAACGAAGTAATTGAAGTGCCAATTGTTGAAGAAGACCTTAATTTAGCTTCTGATTATATGTTTTCAGATTGGGATAAAAAACTATTCTCAAAAGATGAAAAACTAAAGATTATTGACGAAAAAATTAGTCACGACAAAGACAAAAATGTACATACTTTTGAAGCAATGGTTTCGAAACCAAGTTCAAAACAAGCCATTAAATACAAATTATTACTGAATGGAAATACCATTTATGAGCTATCCACATTAGTTTCTAAAAACTATGATAACAAAGATCCTTTTGTAGAAAAAACATTCCATTCTATTACTTTACAAAACAAAAAAACAGAGAACATTTTAGAAAATAAAATGGACTTATTTTTAAGTGATGTTAGAAGTAAGCACGATAGCATTCGTTATTCTGCCTTAAAATCAATTGATTATTTAACGATAGAAAAAGAGGATTTCCCAAAGTTTAAAACCTTCTTAAATACTTTTAAATTTAGAGACGATGAAACTGAAATTCTTGGGGAATTATATGAAAAATTAGGACGAATTAAATCGCCTGAAGTTACTACCTATTTAGAAAATGCTTACAAGAAAGAAAATACAAATACGGTTATTCAATTTGCTGTTTTAAGAGCGTTAACCTTTCAAAAAAGTAAAGAAGCCTACAAGAAAATGCAAGAACTACTAGAATATGATTTGCCTATTTCAGACAATGAATATGAAATTATAGGACTTTTTAATCATTTTGAAGAAGACTTAGAAAACAGTCAGGTTTTGTTTCCAAACATTTTTCAATATTACAGTATTAAAGAGTTTCATGAGCCTATCGTATCTTTTACACGTCAGCTTTTAATAAAAAATCACGGCAATGCAAAAAAATTAAAATCGTACAAAAAAATGATTTTAACCAATGCAAAGCTAGAATACAAACGATTAGCCAGCTGGAAAAGCAAACAGAACTTTAAAAATAAAGACGAGGACGAATACTATGAAAAAGATGAAGCTCCGATAGAAGATTTTATAAGTTATTATACTATTTTATATCCGTTTAAGGCCGAAAAAGATGTGTCAGAATTATTTAAAAAAGCAACCGATTTAAGAATTGAAGAATTGGATTTAGCATTTGCTGAAGTACAACTGGAAAAAACCAATCAAGTTGATTCTCAAACAATGGATAGCGTTCTTGAAAATGAGAAAATTCAGTTTAAAGGGTTTTTAATGCTGCATCACATGAAGCAAAATTCGTATTTAACAAAATATGACGCAAAAACTATTGCCATGGATGCCGATATTTATTTTGAAGACATCGATAAGAAAAAAGACTCATTGTCCTTCTATGATGCTAAGGAAATTAGATTTAATGGTAAAAAAATCACGTATTTCTTCTTCAAGAAAATCAACATCGAAGAGAATTCATACAATACCAATCAACAAAAAATTAGTGGCATTGCATTTATAACAGAAAATGGAAAAATCAATATAAAGGAATATTGTAAACTAAATGCCAAAACCTATTTAGAAGAAAAAGAAATTGATGCAATAATTAAAAGCATGATTGACGAATCGTTAAACGATAATCACAGAAGAGCCTCTTATGGCAAACTTAAAAACGGAAATCAACTTTCTGTTGAAGATTATTTAGAAGAATATTAATATGTTTCAAAGAAGAAAAGATATCATCTACGTTGTTTTAGCTGGGATTTTTATTACCAATGCTTTAGTAGCGGAATTAATTGGAGGAAAATTAATTTACATAGGAGATGTTGTAATGAGTTTGGGGATTTTACCTTGGCCAATAGTTTTCATCACAACCGATTTAATCAATGAATATTTTGGTGAAAAAGGAGTAAAAAAACTATCTTTTATAACAGCTGGATTAATTGCCTACACCTTTTTCTTATTACTAATTGGACTTCAAATTCCAGCAGTAAAAGGCGATGGCTTGATAACCGACGAACAATTCACTGCTGTTTTCGGGCAAAGCATGTGGATTATTGTGGGAAGTATTACGGCTTTTTTAGTTTCCCAATTAATTGATGTTACCATTTTCCATTTTGTCAAAAACCGAACAGGAAAAAAGATGATTTGGTTAAGAAGTACGGGTTCAACTGTAATTTCGCAACTTTTCGATAGTT
>NZ_JAIWOF010000140.1 GCF_020217025.1 Flavobacterium sp.
TCAAAAATAGCTACCGCTTTTTGAATACTTGCTATGGTATTCATACCCGTACTTAAAATAACAGGTTTTCCAAAAGAAGCAATATGCTCCAACAAAGGATAATTATTACATTCTCCCGAACCAATTTTATAAGCTGGAATATCAAACTTTTTCAAACGCTCGGCTGCAGCTCGCGAGAAAGGAGTTGAAATGAAAATCATGCCTTTACTTTCCACATAATTTTTCAATTCTAATTCATCTTCTTCGTTTAAAGCACAACGTTCCATAATTTCGTAAATGGAAACATCAGCATTACCTGGAATAACTTTTTTAGCAGCACCACTCATTTCGTCAGCAACAATATGGGTTTGGTGTTTCACTACCTCAACTCCTGCTCTATGTGCAGCATCAACCATTTCTTTAGCTACTTGCAAAGAACCTTCGTGATTAATGCCGATTTCAGCGATAACTAATGGTGGAAAATCGGGTCCTATTTTTCTTCCTGCTATTTCTATGTAGGGATTCATGTGTGTACTGTTTAGTGATTAATTTTTTCAAATATAATAAAGTTAGTGAAGTTGAATAGAACTAGCTTGTCTTGTTACATCAACATTAGTAATAATTGGCAATAAACAACATTCAGAACACCCCATCTCCAAGTCTCCAAGTCCCCCAATCTCCCCGTCATACTAGGATTATGGTTTTACTCATAAATACTAGGTCTATTAGTAAAATCTTTAAAAAACAAAGGCTTTATTTGCTCTAATTCTGCTTCTGATTTATCCCACCATTGCAAAGCTTCTATTTCTTGAATAATGGCATCCGAAAAACGTTTCCTAACTTCTTTAGCAGGGACTCCTGCAACTATAGTATAGGGTGGAATATCTTTTGTAACAACACTTCCCGCAGCTATTATAGCTCCATTACCAACTGTGACATTACCTACTATTATGACGCCATGACCAATCCAGACATCGTGACCAATAGCAATCACATTTTCTTGTTTCAGACTTTTAAGCTCCCCTTCAAATAAATTTTTATTGATATACGTGGTCATATAAGAAATCGGATGATTAGTCGCATGCAAAGCTACATCAACACCTAATTGGCAATATTTGCCTATGGAAATTGTACCACCCAATAAATTCCTATAGCCAAGCGTAGTGGCATAACCAATTTTGATTTTACCTGAAAAATTACAACCATCGGGCACGGCATTCTTACCTTCAAAGGTTACATTTTGAATACCTCTTGAAAATCCAGACAGTGTTACCTTATCTTTTTTTTCAATGGCATTCAAAAAATAGTAGAGTATTTTTTTTATTAATGTATTCATCTAATCTATATTGACTTTTTTATTTTATCAGTATAAAATAAATCAAATAATTTACTAATTACTTTTTGTTTTACCTCAAATATAAAAGGATAATACTTTTTTGCTTTAAATTTTAATTTTAAAACAATTATTCCTTTAGGCTGAGCATTTGCCTTGGCTTTATTTTCTTCTTGAACTTTCAACATCCAATCTTCAACTGTATTACCCATGTGGTAAGCATAATTATGATAGGTTGATAATCTCAAACCTCCTGCAAAATCTATAGGTCCATCTGCATAATTATAAACAGAATTTTGACCTATTAAGGTTAAGGAAGGTGCAGTAGGAACTGTTTTAAAAAATATTTCCCTATTAATACACAAAACTTGATGAGCACATCCTAAGATAGCTTTCTGATTATTTGACTGAACCACGGGCCACATCGCATTCTCACTACAAGTAATATCCCAATTAAGACTTTTCAGATACAAATTGTAATCATTAGTATTTTCAGGAATAGGCTCTAATTTGAAAGAAAGCTGTTTAAATATAATTTGCTGTTGGGTAGAAATATTAGCAATTCGAAACGAACTTTTAACGGCCATAGGAGAAATCGTTCCCAAATTTTTAAATGCATTAAAATTTCGTTCAACCTCTTGTTGCCAACCAAATTTAAATAATACATCAACATCGGAAAGAGTTATTATTGGTTCTCTTGAAGCTCTAGCAGCTCCAATTATAGCATCCATTTTACCTATATTACAGTTGTGATGAATTACACTATCGATTTCTTTGTTAACAAATTTTTGATTTATGTATTCTACTACCTCTTTCTTAGATCCATTGTTAACTACTGTGATGGCACATTTATCATTAATTGTGGTAATAGCTGATTCTAAACACAATTTAAAAACCTCAAAAATATTATCATAATATCCTTCCTTTTCTGGAACATATACTAATATAATTACACGATGTTGAAATTGTAAGTCTATTTTCTTTTCCTTTTTCTGAGGATTCATTCCTATTCTCATAAGTCCTTTGCTATTTGTTGGTATAAAGCTACTATTTTTTGGTGATTAACCGCATAATCCAATCGTTCTTTTGCGATGTTTTGATTAATTTCAAATGCATTTTGCAATAATTTTGAAGAATCGATTGCTTTTAAAATTAATTTTGAAATTGCATCAATATCGTTAGGATCTTCAATTAAAAAACCATTTTCACCCTCTGTTATAATTTCGGCGGTTACATTTCCTGGATTCGATTGAATGGGAAAAGCACCCATAATAATGGCTTCCAATAAAGTATTAGGAATACCGTCGGAAGTACTATTACCAACATAAATTAAAGACTTACCCATTAGTTCTAATATTTCATTATGCTCCAAATCATGCCTACCAAAATATTTAAATGGCAATTTATTCTTTTCAATATAGTTTGTGACTTCTAAATGTGCTCCAAAAACAATTACATCATAATTATGAATTAAAGTCAATACTTTTTCAAATGCCTTAATTATTTGCAATCCCCTTCCAACATGGTGTTGATAACCTTTAACTAAGATTATTCGTCTATTTTCTATTGGGAGTAGGTGCTTTTGATTTTCTTTTAACATAAAACCGCCACCACCTGGAATTACGCCCGAAAATTCTCCTTTAAAACCATATTTTATTGCCAAATTATAGTCTCGTAAACAATCCGTATGCAAATAATCAATCCTATTTAAAACTTTTTTAATTTTTTTTATATGAGTCTCTGAATTTTCATATTTATAAAAATCGCTTCCCCAGCAAGAATACAACCATTTTAGATGTGGAAATTTCAACATCGTTTTCAAAATAGCATAACTCCCGGTATGCATCTCAAAACTATGCACTAAATCAGGTTTAACTTCTTTTATTAGCTGTTCTAACTTCTCATTAGCAGTAACTTCTAAATTGGATTGTATTTTTTCATACAAATTGGGATACTGTTTTCTTAAATAATGTTCTCCTTTAAAATGAGGGATTTTTCTATATTTCCAATTTGTTATTTGTTTAATATAACTTTTTTGTAGTAATTCTTCATTTCCTAAAACATTAAACCAATATATATCATGACCCGCTTCTTTTAGATTTTCAATCCAACGAACTGTATGTAAGGCAGGTATCGAAACAAATAGAATCTTCATTTAACAAGTAGAATTAATTATGGAATGTAAAGAATCTATATAATTTTCTATACTGAACTTTTTAATTTTATCGGCATTAGCTTCACCTTCTTTTATTCTTTGATTATCATTATCAATTAAATGCTGTAATTTATCGCTCAAAATAGTTTTATCATTTGGTATTAAAAATTCCGAGGGTTGTAGTAATCCAACACAACCCGCATGATGAGAAGCGATTACAGGCAAACCATACAACATGTATTCCATAACCACATTTGGAGTTCCTTCTATCTCTGACACTAGTACACCAACATCCAAACAATTCAAAACTTCTTGAACCGATTCGCCAGATAAAAAACTAACTTTTTCAAAACAATTTAAAGACTTAGAAAGAGCAACAATAGCATTATATTTTTCTAACGTTTCTTCGCTATTGTCTTTATTTCCTAAAAACACTAAATGAATCTTTTTATCGGTTTTAATTTCACTAAACGACTGTAAAAGTAATTCTTGAAATTTTTCAGTTCTGTAATGTGCTATCATTCCAATTACAATAGAATCTGCAGGTATAGCAAACTTATTTTTTAATGAAACAGTATCTAAAACTATTTTTTTAATAGACACATATTGCGGTAAAACAAATAATTTTTTCTCAGGAATTTTATAGTAATTTTGAAAAACTTCTAAACCATTTTGTGCATTTGCTATAACAAAAGGTACTTTTTGTACAGCTTTTTTTTCCAACAAATCATAAGTATAATTATCTAAACCTAATTGATGCCAAAAGGTAACTTTAGCACCAACACTTTGATATATCAATGAAGCTATTTTTGAAGGGGTGTTTAAAAACGGAATTATAATATCGGGATGAAATTTCGATACTTCCCTTTTTATTTTATTCAAATATTTTAAAGCTCGAAATGTTCGTTTCAGATTTAAAATAGAAAACTCTTTTCTTACAGTAAGTGATGGTGTTCCAAAATAATGAATAACATTAATTCCACATGCTAAAGCAAATTCATGAAACTCTTTTGTTGGCTGATTGGAATGTGTAGCAACTAAATGAACTTTGCAATTATATTTTTTTATTAAAAAATCAGCTAAACCTAAAGCTTGTCTTTCAGCTCCGCCCAACATAGCAACTTTAATCATCAAAACTACCGTTTTATTTTGAAAGCTAAAATCTGCCATGTTACTGATATAGTTTTTTAATGATTCTGGAAACGCCACTTCCTTTAATACTAGCGAAAGGCAACAAAACACGATCAACCAAAATAAATTTAAAAAAAGTGGTAGTATCTAAAAAAGAATGTGCCGCCAACAAATGTACTATTTTCTTATTATCATCCTGAAAAACGCGACTATTTTCTAAAATAATGAAACGAAAAATTTTTTTGTAGGATTGAACAAAATAGGATTTTATATCCTTATTTTGAAATCGACTTTCCTTGTTCTTCTGTATTAAAGCAACCAAACTGAGCAACAAATGAGCAAAACAGTTGACCATTTTGGTTTTTACTTCAATAGAATTGTACTTCTCTTTGTAATTGGCATCGTTTCGATAATAACAATCAATCGCAGGATATATTTTAAAATCAGAGGCTTGTACAATGGCTTTGATGGCTACCTCTAAATCTTCAAAAACCACTAATTCCGAATTAAAACCAATAGTTTTAAAAAAATCGGTTTTGTAAATAGGTGCTGTAATTGGCCACTGACCGTGCAATTGAATAAAGGAATCTAACACACGATTTTTATCTTGCTCTGCAATAATTTCTTTCTTAGAAAAATCAGGTGCGTCTAGAAAACGGTCCATTTGAAAAACTAAAAAGTCACATTCTGGATATTGTTGAAATTGCGCGAGTCGATTTTCCAAACAAGTGGTTGCTAATAAATCATCGGCATCTAAAAAAATAAGATACTCTCCTTTAGCTTTCGTTACGCCGTAATTTCGTGCTGAAGAAGGTCCTTTTGGTAAATCTTCTGGTCGTTTATATAGTTGAAAACGATTGTCTTTTTCACGATAGTTTTCTGAAATAGTTTCGGTTAAGTCGATAGAACCATCATCTACTAAAATGCATTCCCAATTAGTATAGGTTTGCGAAAGCACGCTATCTAAAGTGGCTTTTATATGCTTACTGCTGTTAAAGGTGGGAATAATTATGGAAATTAGATTAACGACCATCATTCAAATTTTTTAAGTAAAAAACTACGTAAATCAATTGTAGTAATTCCATTATAACTTGCTCCTTTAAAAACATCTAAGGTAACCACCATTTTAGGATAATGATCCGTTATTTGCATCAAATTACCAAATTCACGTTCCATCGTTTTTTCATCTTGTAGCGACAAAGCTACCTGAATATACATTTTCTCTCCATTTTTGGTGGCAATAAAATCGATTTCTTTGTCTCCTAAAACACCTATTGTAACATCATAACCCAAAAACACCAAATGATTATAAACTACATTTTCGATAATTTTACCTCGATCTTCTAATCGATAACCCCAAATACCATTACGAATACCCAAATTTTCAAAATAATACTTATCTCCAATTTCAAAGATTCGTTTCCCTACAATATCATAACGCGCTACTTTGTGAATTAAAAAAGCATTAACCAAATGATGCACATAAACTTGCACCTGATTGGGAGCCATATTAATTCGTAGTGATTTTAAAAAATCGCTAATTTTTTTAGCCGAAAAAAGACTACCGGTATGCGCCGCTAAAAACTGCACCAATTGCTCTAAAAATACAACATTTCGAATAGCGTATCGATTAATAATATCGCGATAAACAATGGTGCTGTAAATATTTTTTAAATATTCAAAAACAATATGATCTTCTAATGGTAGGTGTTTTAAATAAGGTAAACCACCATATTTAAGATACAACGTTAAACTAGAATCACTGTCTTCTAAAGTATGAAATTGCAAAAATTCAGTATAAGACAAACTATATACCGTAATTTCAATAAAACGACCACTCAAATGCCCTGCAATATCCCCCGACAACAAATTGGCATTACTACCTGTACAATACAAATCTAAATTTTCATATAAAACTAAGGAGCGAAGAGCCGATTGAAAATCAATTATATCTTGAATTTCATCAATAAAGACAAAGGTTCGACCCGTTTTTCCTTGATTCTTAAGAACATAATCATGAAGTTCCTGCGCCGTTTGTAATGCTGAAAATTGTAAATCCTCTTTGTTAATGTAAAGAATCGTACTTTTAGGATATTGGTTTTTTACCAAATCCATAATTTGAAACAACAAATAACTTTTACCCACACGTCGTTGCCCAGTAAATACTTTTATGATATTTTTACCAATAAACGGACGCACCCTATCTAAATAATTGTTTCGAGATTCTATTTGTGAAGGTATAAAAGTCATTTATTATAATTACATTTAAAACACAAAGCAAATATACAAATTATTATAAATATACTTATAACTTTTATTTAAAAATAACATTGTTATAAACATAAATAGAACGACAGACATGGTTGTGTTACAAAAAAACAAGCAGTAATCGGAACAAAACTGGGAAAAGTTGCTTTCTTTTCCTAATAATTGGGCAGTATTTAATGGCTAAAGTAGAAGTCAGCAACTTCGGATGCGATTTTAGTAGGTAAATCCAATACTTCAACTCAGCTATTAAGCTATATTTTTCTTTGTAGCGGTAATAAAACAGCCAATTCAATAGTAAATCGATTTTAGTTTTTTCAATGTTATTTTGAAAACTCCAACGGATAACCGATTCATACATTTTTTGACGATGAATTTTGTACTGCTCCGCTTGATTGAAACTATTAGTATCATGAACACCTCGCATAGCAACGGGTTCCGTGATATTTCCAGCTACTAATTTAGAAGTGAGTGCCATTTTGAGCAACCAATCGGTATCTTCCGCCACAACTAAATGCTCTTGAAAAATTCCGATTTTGGTTAGCACTTCTTTTTTAATGGTTAAACCATCAATAGAAAAATACCCTTTTTTTCCGTTTAATAGATAGCCAAATAATTCTTTTGGCGGAATAGCTGCTGTAACTGTAGTTAAAGATAATTCTTGGTGTTCTTCATCTGAAAAATCTCTATAAAAATGAACTCCAATAGCATTGTAAACGCCGTCAATTGAAGTATCGCTAGCAAAAATTTTGCTGTCGGTTTCAAAACGATTTTCCAAGTAAAAATCATCCGCATCTAAAAAAGCGATAAAAGGCATAGTGGCTTTTTGCAGGGCTAAATTGCGACTTGCGGAACGTCCTTTATTGGCATTTTTTTCATGATGATAGATTTTGATTCTAGCATCGGATTGTTGTAATTTTTGAAGAATGGCTAAAGAATCGTCTGTACTGCCATCGTTTACCAAAACCACTTCTTTTACCTCAGCAAGAAACAAGGCAGAAGTAACCGCTTTTTCTATGTAAGCAGCAGCATTATAAACGGGAATGATGACAGAGATTTGCATGAATCAGAATTTTATTTCGTTGCTTTTTTCAACTTCTCAATATTGATTTTTAAACCACTGAATTTTGTTTTTATTCCTAATTCGTGCATGAGTTTTTTGTATTGAGATTCATCTCCCCAAATTCCAAATTTATCTTTAAATCTTAAATATTTAATAAATCTTACTTGGGATAAACTATCGGCAAAATCTTGTAATAATTGAGCATTTTCTTTATGTTCCTCAAACGACTCATCAAATCTTAAATAAATAATTAACTCATCATTATTTTTCAAAAGTGATTGAAAATTAACAATCGATTCTTTTACAAATTCAAGATTTTCAGTTGTAGCAATACCGCTGGAAGGCAAGGTATGTAAATAATAACAAGATTTTGAACTGCGTAATTCTAAAAATCTAGTGATTCTATGTCTTATTTTATTTTGTAATTGCACATTCTCAATTAAATCATCAAAATGATAGAATAAAGCCTCTGGATATTTTTCTGCAAAAACTTTTCCCTTTTCATTTTTTTTTAAGTCAATTAAAAAGTCAGAAAAATTATCTTTTATATTGATAAAAGCGTAATGTAGAGCTAATGAAGGTTTTGTATCTAACCAATCAAAAGGCAAACTTTCATTTCGCAATTCTAATTTTGAAATCATGTAAGCAGGATGACAATCACAGCCTATTGGCAATATACTTTTTAATGGTTTATATTGCTTGTTTATTTTTAATTGGTAATGAAATGGTAACTTAATTTTCATCTTCAGAATGGATTACTAAAATTTAGATACAAATTTTAGAATATGATAACTTATTTTTCTTTTCAATTTACTCTTAAGTATTGGCTTTAATAGTTTGTTAAACTCTTGAGTATAATTAAAATCGATTTTAGAAACATTTACATTGTCATAGCTTTCCCCAAGATAATTTACTTTATACAAGTTACTTCTCTGAGTGATTTCTTCAAAAATGGCTTTATTTCTTTTGTATGAATCGAGAATCTGTCTTATCGTATCCTCAGCTTCAATTTTATTTTCTGAATAATTATAATGATTCTGATGTAAAACTATAACATCATCAACAAATTTAATATTCATTTTTTTCTGTCGAATACGCCAAATAAAATCATCATCATCATAACCTACACCTTTTGCATAACGCTCATCAAAACCGCCCAAATCATATAAGTCGTGTTTAGTCATTGCGGCACAAAAATGATACGCTTCTGGTCGAAATTTTGAATGATTGTACCAACCTAAATCGCCATTCTTGACAAAGGTTTTGTCATTTTCAGATATAAGCTTTTCAATATTTTCTTTATCAAACAATAATTCTTCAGAATTGGTTGTAGTTTTATCTAATGAAAAACATCCAAAACTCAAATACTCATTTTCTTTTAAATGGGCATCCACATATGCTAAAATAGCGCCAAAATGGTAACACTCTGGATTTTGAATAATGATTTTATCACCTTTAACCGCTTCAAAGCCTATATTAAAAGGAATACACGGATTTTTGTACCATTTGTTTTGCTTTTCTAAACGAATGACTCTTAAAAAAGGGTAATCGGTTTGTAAATCTTCTAATCGTTCTGCTTCATCACTACCATCATCGACTACAATAACTTCAAAATCGATTTTGCCATAATAAGGCAACATACTTTTTAAAGTACGAGTAAATAACTTTTTTCGATTGTAATAAGCCGTAACTACAGATATCATATTATAATGAATAGTGTTTGTATAGGGTATTGTGGTCTAAAATCCAAGCTTTCAAAGCTACTAACATTTGTTCGTATGTAGGAACGTGGTAATTAAAATCTTTTCGTGTAAAAAGTAAACTTTTATCCACTTGATAAGCATCGTAATCCACAATTTCCAATTGGTTGTTTCGAAATACAGAATTAAACAATTGCAACAATTCGTATTTATTTATCTTTTCGCTTGGTACCACTTGAATGATTCCTGAAATGTTTTGGTTGATAACTTCATGAACCACTTTTGCTAATTCAAGTGTTGTTAAACCTGTCCAAAAGGCATTAGAATAACCATTCAACTTAGCGTCTAAAGGTTGATTCAAAAACCAATGCAAC
>NZ_JAIWOF010000148.1 GCF_020217025.1 Flavobacterium sp.
TTAGACAAGTCCATTGCATGTAAAGCTCCAGCTAAAACAGCTTCTTGACCATTATAAAGGTGCAAAAATCCTCTAACTTTTTGTTGGATATAAACAGCGGCAAGTTTATCTTCAAACTTTCTCCAAAATAGCATGTCTTCATACCATTTTAGGTAAACTTCTCTTGTAATTGGTTTCATTTTGGTTTGTTTTTTTAATACAATTGAATTGCGAAAGACATTATTTGTCAATCCCAATTTTACGAACAGCAAAAATACTACATAGAACCTGATTGAAAAAATTAAATTCTACGATTTTTGTATTTTTTATAACAAAATCGATAAAAAAAGTTACGAAATCGTTATAGATGATTCTTATCGAAAACTAATGGTAGGATATTTTTCAATGAATCTGACTTATAGATATCTCCTTTTGCTCCCATAAAGAAAATTGCAATTGGTGTATCTTGTTTGAATTCGTACTCAGCGATTGCTTGTCTACAGCTTCCGCATGGTGGAATTGGCTCTTCTAAATCTCTGTCCTGTGGAGATGCTGTGATAAACATTTTTACAATTTTAGCATTTGGATAAGTTGCACCCGCATAATAAATTGCTACACGCTCAGCACACAAACCTGAAGGATAAGCTGCATTTTCTTGATTCGAACCTTGAACTACGATTCCATTATCTAAAAGAATGGCTGCTCCTACAGTAAATTTAGAATAAGGCGCATAGGCTTTACTTCTTGCTTCAAATGCTTGAGACATTAAACTTGTTTCTTCTTTAGACAATTCGTCTTTTGTAAGTACCGAAATGGTAGTGTTTATTGAAATTTGCTTCATATGTAAGGAAAAAAAATCCAAATTCTAAAATAAGAATTTGGATTGTTTATTAATTTATTTATTTTTTAAAGTTCATCGTATTTATCACCAAAATTAAAAGTTAGCGAGAAACGCAATGTGTTTTCCAATGGGTTTTTAACTTTTGAAGTAGAAAACAAATACGAAACATCAATTTTGACGATATTGTATTTAAAACCTGCTCCTAAAGTAAAATACTTCCTTGCTCCTTTTAATTCATTTTCATTAAAATAACCCATTCGTATTGCAAATGAATCTTGATAGTAATATTCAGCTCCTAAAGCATAAGTAAATTCTTTCAACTCTTCAGATAGTCCGTCTGGAGCATCATTGAATGATTTAAAAATACCGCTTACCCAACTTGTTTTTCTATATCTATTGTTTGCTTCAGCATAATCAGAGCTATCAATATCGCCATCTTCGTCAAAATCAATAACTTTCTGTGGAGTTGGAACTAATAATTTTGTAACCTCTGCACTAACACTCACTTTGTTATATTCATCAAAAATAAAATCAAAACCTCCACCAAGACGCATGTTAGCAGGTAAAAAATTATCATTTAAATCGTCATTATCATAACTTATTTTTGGCCCCATATTTTGAAAATTGAAACCAGCTCTCCATCTTCCATTAAAATCGTCATACGCAACTTCTTCAGACTGATAATAACCCGCTATATCAACAGCAAAAGTTGAAGCAGCTGTGGCATCTGTATTTTCATCTGCAATTTTCAAACTTGAACGTATGTATCGACCAGCAACTGCCATTGAAAAGCGCTCACTCAATTTCAATGAATAAGAACCATCTAAAGCCAATTCATTAGGATTAACCACCCTTGGAATCTCTCCTGGATCACCAGTTCGTCTCAACTCAATATCTCCTAAACCAAAATAACGTATCGAACCTCCAAACGCACTACGCTCATTGATTTTGTTAAAATACGTTAGCTGTCCTAGTGAAATGTCATTAGCAATACTCGTTAAATATGGCGTATAACTAACAGAAAAACCTTGTTTTTCAATAGAAAAAGCATACTTAGCTGGATTATATTGTTGTGAAAAAGCATCAGTAGATGTTGCCACACCCATATCTGCCATACCTGCAGAACGTGCATCGGCAGCAATTAGCAAGAACGGAACTCCTGTAGTAATTACGCGATTATCTCCTTGTGCTTTTGCATATTGACTAACCACCAAAACGGTTAATAATAAAGCAATTTTTTTCATTTTTTTCATTAATATTAATTTGACAAATATAGTATTTTATTATAGGATAACAAGTTTCTCATATTTTTCTGCAGATTTACCTGTCGTAGCTGATCTAACTGTGAGTTTGTAAACATAAACACCCTTACCAATTTTATCTCCAAAATCATCCCTTCCATCCCAAGTAACTTCTCTACACAAGAATCCGTCTGTAGTTACTTGTTGATTAATCGTTTTAACCAATTTCCCTGAAACTGTTAAAATTTGAACTTGAACATCTAAAGGCTCAAACGGCATATTATGATTGAACCAAAATTCGGTGTAACTCACGAATGGATTTGGGTAATTCAACACTTTTTCAATACGCAAACCGTCATCCGAACAAACTGCGTTAAACTGAATTTCAGCCGTTACCAAATTATTATACACATCCCAAGCTTTGAACAAAATGGTATGCATGCCAGGCGTTAAATTTCGGAACGGAAATCGTAATCTTCCCGAAGTATAATCATCATTTTCCGTTTCATAATACTCATTCAACACATATGGATTTGATTCATCTCCATCTAAAATAGCCACAATATCATGACCAATTCCACTTGCTGTGTTAATCCCATTTTCATCCTTTAAAAAGGCTAACAATATTGGAGAACAATTTGTAATTCCACCCGAAACAAAACTTTCATCATTCATATGCAAACGAACCGTTGGAGGATTGCTATCACTAGGAGCACTTACGTTAACCCCTCCTATTTGGATTGTTTTATCATAACCTGATTGATTATCAAGATTCGGGACATCGCGTTTAGCATAAAAACTAATTTTACCATTTCCAACCGGAACTCTAATATCTTGAGGCACAACAAAACTAAACTCAAACTGACCATTTATTACAGATGCATTACCTCTAAAAACAGTTTCTCCTAAAGTCACAAAATTCATTATTATAAGTCCGTTTGCATCGGTAACACCATTATTACCTAAGGTGCTTCTGTTAATATCTTTATCAAAAATCTGAACCGCTAAATCACCATTATAATTTGAAATCACGGCATTATTTTCATCCCAAACTTCTCCTGAAATTTTAACCAAACTTAATGCTTGCAAAACAGGTAGTGGTTGACTCATTGGAACATCATTTACTTTAGTCAAAACCACTTTCGGTCTTGGAATAGCCAATTTAACAGCTGGATCTCCAATAAAAGAAACAACTCTTCTGTTATCTGATGTTGTGGACAACTTAGTCAATCGAAGTGCCTCAGAAATTGTTGGATAATTCGTAGACCCAAAAGCATATAAATATTCACTCAAATAATTATTCATTACAAACCCAGTAGTAACTCCTATTTGACGTGTTGTAGCAACTAAAGCAATTGCTCCACCACTCTTATTCCAATACATATATTCACCACCAGTAAAACGGTTTGGATCATCAAAACGTGTAAATTCACAAGTTATTGTGATAAAAAGCGGATATCGATAACGATTGGTCAAATTTTGAGCATCTAATTTTTCAAACAAACGTTCTCGTGCTAATGCTTCCTCATTTCCGTGACCAAAATAATTAAACACCAATGCTCCTTGTTCTAAATCATCTAAGAAATCATTTTTAGCTTCTGGATAACGCTCACCTCCAGCTGCTACTTGCTGAACATATGCATCGGTATGTATTTTTTTTACATTTACAAAAGGCTTTTGGGCAGTTAATGTATTAGCTAAATTGTCTAATCCAAATTGAAGTGTAGCATCGGTATCATTATCAGCATCATCAGAATAAATAACATAATTATTTCGCCATCTACCATAGGATTTCTCATCATGATACTCTACAACTTTATCCACCATTTCTTTTGCCTGAGTCAAATTAGAAACCAACATACGACCAACAGCAATATCAATACCATCAAAACCTCCTAACATTTGCCCTTCTCCAGCATCCATTAACCCAAAAAAGTCGTCAGACATAAACGACGAATACAAGGACATATTAGAAATATTATTAATGTCAGATGAAAAAGGATTAAACCCATGAAAAACAGGAACTATATTAGTGTTACTAAAAAGTCTGCTTTTGTAATCATAAGAAGCATCTCCAAATAAATTAACATACTTGACTCTTTTATCAGGAGCAGAAGCATTCCAATATACATACTTAATTAAATTACGGATAGCTGCTATATCTTGTTTACCGGATGAAAATTCTTGATAGATTTTTTCTAATGTTACAACACGAACACTTAATCCAGAATTATTTCTGTGAAAATCAGCCAAACGTTCTGCCTGAGTAATCAAAATCTGAGGTGTTATGATTAAATAATCAATATCTTGAAAATTACCTTGATTATTATTAAAAATTGTTCCTTTTAAGTTTTGGTTTTGAACCACACTATTCCCTTCTTTTAAAGGGGTATAAGTATCTGACAAATCTAGCGCTACATACTTTTTCTGATTACCAAGATTTACTTTGAAAGCAAAAGTAGCTCCAGAAGTATTTTCGTATTTGATCACATTTGATAAATCAGTCACATCCCAAACCTGTGGAACATTAGTAGCAGATGTAATTGTATATTGCCCAATTCCAACATTACTCAATTCGTCATTATTGAAAAAGGAGAACTGCTTACCATAACCAACCAAATTTCGCTTTGAAGAAATTTTGATAAAATCTAAATAGCCATTCGAACTAGGAACTCCACCATTATTATAAGTTAATTTAAGACTAATAGTATTTGAAGACAAAGAAATAGTATTATTAATTGCCGACTCATAACCTTCAACACCACTAAAAGCAACTAATGCAGGAAAGTTTATGGACCCAAAATCTTGATTATTAACCTTACACGCAAATGAAGAATTTCCAAAAGATTTTGATGCCGTATTTACATAAATAGAAACAGGAGTAACGTTATCAAGATTAGGAATTGTAAAATCAAAAGTTTGTTCATTTGTAATATTGAATTGTTCCCCAAACCATCTTCTCCCAACTTTACCAACGTTTACTAGGTCTTTCTCATAATAAAAAACATCATCAAATTTAGAAAAATTAAAAGTGGGTGTTCCTGATGGCTCTGTGGCTAATTGAATTCTTTTTCCTGCGCCACCTGAAGAAGCAACATAATAATACGATTTATCTGCAAATAAATTCACGCTAGTTAAACTTTCTGTATTCCATGTATCTATTCCTTCAGCATAAAATAAAATATAGTCATTGTTATCAAAAACACCGTCATCTTCACCGGAAAACTGTATAGCATTTTCTACTAAATCATCCGAATAAGACGAGGAATTATTCAAAGGCAACATTCTTCCACCATTTCCGTAAATCTTGATATTTCTTGGATCTACATTTACATTGAAACCTAAACTTTGAAGAAACGATTTCGAAATTTTATAAATACCAGATTTCTCAACATAAAAACGATACCAGCTACCTGTAGCCAAAACGGAATTAGAAATTGATTGGACAATATTTGAACTTTGATTTCTGTTTGACAAATTGTTTTGATAAGAATAAGAAAAAGACAGGATTTTTTTATAAACGCTACCTTCTTTTATGATAGGACTTACAATCAACAATCCTTTATAATCATCGCGAGCACGAACCACTTCTAAAGAAGCTTGAATTTTATTTGGAATTAAAGATTTATTTAAATCGTAAAGTTCAGATTCTGGTACATTTTGATATAACACATTTGAAATAACAAGACTAGAAGAATTTGTGGCAGCTGAAACAGAAACAATCTTTCTAAACTGAATTTTCTTCAAAGGAATATCCAAATTATAAAACTCTAAATCAAACTGCGGAACTTTAATTGTAGTTTCACCTATATTATAATCTGAATTCGATTTCCAATTAATCGAAACTTTTTCCGTTTGCTGAGCAGTAGCAAACGCAAAATAAAATAAAAACAAAAATAACAGACTCTTTTTCATTAGCTATAAAACGTGATTAACACATATATATTACAAAGAGAAAAAAATTATTTATTTTATTCTAATTTTTTACAATAAAACTTAGTATAAAACGTTGTAAGAGAAAGGATTTTAACATAACATTAATTTTTTTTTACAAATTTTTAAAAACATGTTGCATTTTAATTCATAATTATTATCTTGCGACACTAAATTTATTACCTACTAAAGTATGAAAATTAAGAAAATTATGGCTTTAAAAGTGTTAGTAGTATTAGCACTGGCATTAGGTTTTACGGGTTGTAGCAAAAAAGGAAGCACTAAAGGTGGTTCTACTGCTACGGGATGGAAAATCAATGACAAAAAAGGTGGATTTCAGTTTAACGACAAGTTTAAGCAACAAGAAACCCCTCCAGGAATGATTTCGGTAGAAGGTGGTACTTTTACAATGGGTAAAGTACAAGACGATGTTATGCATGATTGGAATAACTCTCCAAATCAACAACACGTACAATCATTCTTCATGGATGAAACAGAAGTTACAAACAAAATGTATTCTGAATACTTATTTTGGGTAAAAACTGTATTTCCTCCAACAGAAGAAAATTACAAACACATCTATAACGGAGCAATTCCAGATACTTTAGTATGGAGAAATCGTTTAGGATACAACGAAACGATGACTAACAATTACTTAAGACACCCTGCATACGCTGACTACCCTGTAGTTGGAGTTAACTGGATTCAAGCTGTTGAATTTAGTAAATGGAGAACTGATCGTGTAAATGAAAATATTTTAGAGCGCGAAGGTTATCTTAAAAAAGACAACAAAATTGCATTAGGAACAGATGTAACTGCTGAAAACTCATTTAGTACTGAAACGTATATCAATACTCCATCTAAAACATTTGGTGGTAATGAAGAAGTAGTACTGAAAAAAGAAATGGGTGGAGGAAGAAGAGCAGCTGCAGAAGATGCTAAAAACGTATATGCTCAAAGAAGTTCAGGTTTAATTTTACCTGAATACAGATTACCAACAGAAGCTGAGTGGGAATATGCTGCTACTGCTTTAGTTGGAAATAGAGAGTACAATATCTACAAAGGACAAAAGAAATACCCTTGGAGTGGTCAATATACTCGTTCGTCTAAAAGACAATATAGAGGTGACCAATTAGCCAACTTCAAACAAGGAAAAGGAGACTACGGAGGAATTGCTGGATGGTCTGATGATGGCGCTGATATTACCAATAAAGTAAAAAGTTATGCGCCAAATGATTTCGGATTATACGATATGGCAGGTAACGTAGCTGAATGGGTACAAGACGTTTACAGACCAATGGTTGATGACGAAGCAAATGACTTCAACTATTTCAGAGGTAACGTTTATACAAAAAACAAAATTGGTGAAGATGGAGTTGTTGAATTAGTGACTTCTGACAATATTACTTACGATACTTTAAGTAATGGTAGAATTATGGCTAGAAATTTCCCTGGTCAAATTGCTCAAGTACCAGTTGATGAAAACGAGACTTATTTAAGAACTCAATTCTCAACTTCTGATAACAGAAATTATAGAGATGGTGATAGACAATCAACTCGTTATTATAAATTTACTGACTCTGAAGAAGGTGCAGGAGAAGAAAAACACAGAATGTACGAAGCTCCTAAACACTCTATCACTGCTGATAGTTTAGGTAAAATGGACAAGAAATTTGATAAATCTGACAAGAGAACTACTTTAGTAGATGACAATGTTAGAGTTTACAAAGGAGGTTCATGGAGAGATAGAGCTTATTGGTTAGACCCTGCTTCTAGAAGATTCTTCCCTCAAGATATGGCTACAGACTACATCGGATTTAGATGTGCGATGTCTAAAGTAGGTCCAAAGTCAAACAAAAAGACTCCTAGAGGAAATCCAAAAAAATAATTTTCATACAAAATACTTTAAAAGCCCTTTCAAACGAAAGGGCTTTTTTTTATCTTCGTTTCAATTTAATAAACCTTATATGACCACAATTGCAAATTTACATTCTTTATTTTTAGAGTGTTCGAGTGTTTCTACAGATACGCGTAAAATTGAAAAAGACTCTTTATTCGTTGCATTAAAAGGCGATAATTTTGACGCCAACACTTTTGCTAAAGAAGCATTAGAAAAAGGAGCAAAATATGTGGTAATAGACAATCCAACTTATCTAATTGACAATCGTACTTTACTAGTAAAAGATTCACTAATTGCCTTACAAGAATTGGCTAAATATCACAGAACTTTTTTAGGATTATCAAT
This sequence comes from Flavobacterium sp., assembly GCF_020217025.1. Classification (GTDB taxonomy): domain Bacteria; phylum Bacteroidota; class Bacteroidia; order Flavobacteriales; family Flavobacteriaceae; genus Flavobacterium. The sequence continues at coordinate 8,240 of NZ_JAIWOF010000148.1, forward strand.
CATAGCTTTAACAGGCAGCAATGGCAAAACCACTACAAAAGAATTAATACACGCAGTTCTTTCTAAAAAATATAATACTCTTGCTACAATTGGTAATTTAAATAACCATATAGGTGTTCCTCTTACCCTATTACGATTTACCAAAGAAACAGAAATCGGTATAGTTGAAATGGGAGCTAATCATCAAAAAGAAATAGAATTTCTTTGTCAAATTGCACAACCTGATTATGGTTATATAACAAATTTTGGAAAGGCACATCTAGAAGGATTTGGCGGAGTTGAAGGAGTAATTAAGGGTAAAAGTGAAATGTATGATTATCTTAGAGGCAATAACAAGATGGTTTTTGTTAATGTAGATGATTCGATACAAAAAGAAAAATCCACAAATATTAAACGGTTTAGCTTCTCTTTAAATGATTCTACTGCAGATGTAAAAATTTCAACTATTGAAGCAAATCCGATGGTGAAAATAATATTCAACAATCAAACTGTACAATCTCATCTCATTGGAATTTATAATGCTAACAATATTAATGCCGCTATTACCATAGGAAATTATTTCAAAGTTTCTGATGAATTAATTAAAGAAGCAATTGAAAACTACATTCCAGAAAACAACCGCTCTCAATTAATACTAAAAAATGGAAATGAAATAATTTTAGATGCTTACAATGCTAATCCAAGTAGTATGGCTGCTGCAATTGCTAACTTTATACAGTTAGAAAAAAAGAACAAAATTGCCATTCTTGGCGACATGTTTGAATTAGGTGAAGAGAGTCTTTTGGAGCACAAAAAAATTATTGCATTATTAGAAAACGAAACATCGATAACTACTTACTTTATTGGAAAAGATTTCTTCAAAAATCAAATTCACAATACACATATGAGTTTCTTCGAAGATTTTGAATCTTTTTCAGTTTTTTTAAAGACGAATCTTCCAAAAAACAATTTACTTCTAATAAAAGGATCGAGAGGAATGGCATTAGAAAAAACTTTGGTTTTGATATAAAAAAAAAGCACTTCATTTGAAGTGCTTTTTTGTGGGCGATGAGGGGTTCGAACCCCCGACCCCCTCGGTGTAAACGAGGTGCTCTGAACCAGCTGAGCTAATCGCCCCAATAAATTGCTTTACTATTACCGTATTGCGAGTGCAAATATACAAGGATTATTTGTATCTGCAAGTGTTTTTGAAAAAAAATTACACAATTTCTGCCACTACAAAAGTACTTCCGCCTATGTAAATAAAATCAGAATCTTTCGCCGAATTAACCGCTTCACCATAAGCTTCTGATACCGAATTAAATACTTTTCCAAATAAACTAAAATGACTTGCTTTTTGTTTTAAAATTTCAGCATCTAATCCGCGAGGGACATTGGGTTTACAGAAATAATATTTCGCACTTTTTGGAAATAATGGTAAAATCGAATCTAAATCCTTGTCATTTACCACACCTAAAACAATATGAAGGGTTTCAAATTGATGCTTTTGAATTTGATTCAACACTATTTTTAATCCGTGACTGTTATGAGCTGTATCGCAAACAGTAAAAGGTTTTTGTTTTAAAATTTGCCATCTACCAAGTAATCCTGTATTTTGAATTACATTTTTCAATCCTAACTTAATATGATTTTCCTCTATTTTAAATTGTGATTGTAATAATTTGATGGCTTGAAGAACTGTTTTTTTATTATGAACCTGATAATCTCCTAACAAAGCGCATTCGTAAGTAACTTCTAAATTATCTTGAGCAAAATATATCGGTACATTTTCTAATTTTGCTTTAGCAATGAAAATGGGTTTTATCTCTTCCGAATATTCTCCAATTACTACAGGAACATTTGATTTTATAATTCCAGCTTTTTCAGCAGCAATTTTCGGCAATGTATCTCCTAAAAACTGCGTATGATCAAAACCAATATTTGTAATTACAGAAACTAATGGAGTAATTACATTGGTAGAATCTAACCTACCTCCCATTCCAACTTCAATCACAGCCACATCCACTTGTTCTTTGGCAAAACAATCAAAGGCTAAACCAACGGTCATTTCAAAAAAGCTTAATTGATTGTCTTCGAAAAAAGTTTTACTTTGCGCAACAAAATCAACCACAAAATCTTCGGAAATCATTTCGCCATTAATGCGAATACGTTCACGAAAATCTTTTAAATGAGGCGAAGTGTACAAACCCACTTTATATCCAGCTTCTTGAAGAATCGAAGCAATCATAGACGAAGTAGAACCTTTTCCATTGGTTCCAGCTACGTGAATTGATTTGAATTTGGATTCGGGATGTTGCAAATGTTCTACCAACAATAAAGTATTGGTCAAATCTTTTTTATAGGCCGAAGCGCCTTGCATTTGAAACATTGGTAACTGGCTAAATAACCATGCTGTGGTTTCTTGATACGTCATTTTGAATGGGATAATAAAGAAATTATTCTCCTACTTGGAAATTCACTACCACAAAACCAATTTGAGTTTCGGGCGCATTAGCATCGGGTTGCCATTTGAAAGTTTTGGCCGTTTCTAATGCTGGATTAACTAAACAAGGATTGGTATTAGTTGTTCCTTGAGAACGTTCTGCTTTAATAACATTTCCTTGGCGGTTTACCCAAATTTTAACCACCACTTTTCCAGATTCATTACAATCTTGAATTTTTTTACTATTACCAGCTAATTTTCTTCCTGCTAATCCCCAACCTGTTCCTTTCCCGGTACCAATTCCATCTCCAGTTCCATTTCCATAGAAACTATTTGCATATAAACTTCCATTTGGATTACCTTTATCACCACCAGAATCATCATCTCCATGTCCTGATTGTGTTGTACCGTCTTGTTTTGGACCTTTAATAATGCTATTCAAAGCACTGTTACTAGGTTTTACAGGTTTGGTTTCTGTTGGCTTTACAACAGGCTTATTTTCTGAAGGTTTTACAACTGGTTTTTTTACTTCTTTTTTAGGTAACGTAATTGGAGCTTCTTCATCTTGCGTTAACACATCATCTTCTTCTGCCGGAACAGGTTCCGACTTCGCTTGATCGGGCGACATTTGCACGGGTTCTGTGGGTTGTATTTCACCACTACCCGTATCGCTAGTTCCAAAGTTAACAGCTATTCCATTTTCTGGTGGAGGATCCATATAGGTCAATCCGAAAATAGTAAACAACAGAAAAAGTATCACAAAAATAACCGAAGTTATTGTGAATGATTTTTTTTCCTCTGGTGTTTCTAAAAATTTCATGATTTAACTATTTAGGATTAACCGCAATAACCATTTTTATTTGATTACGATAGGCAATTTCCATAACCTTAACCACTTTTTCATGTGGAACCGATTTTTCAGCACGCAACACGATAGCCTTATTTTCAGAATTAGCAAACAAAGCCAATAATTGTTTTTCTAAATCGGCTTCGTTCACTTCGTCTTTATCTATAAAAAAGTTCAAATCCTTATCAATACTAACTGATGTACTTTTATTACTATCTGTTTTTCCTTTAGCTTTCGGCAAAACGATATCCAATGCATTAGTAGTTACCATAGTAGAAGTTAGCATGAAAAAGATAAGCAACAAGAACACGATGTCGGTCATTGACGACATATTGAATTCTGTTGAAACTTTATTTCTTGTTTTACCTAACTTCATTATACTGGCTCGTTTAATAAATCTAAGAAATCAACTGCATTGGCTTCCATTTGGTTTACTACTTTATTCGTTTTTACAACTAAATGGTTATAACCAACATAAGCAATAATACCAACAACTAATCCAACAACTGTAGTGGTCATAGCCGTGTAAATACCTTCCGCTAAAACACCTACTTCAATTTGTCCACCACCACTTGCCATTTCATGGAAAGCAAGAATCATACCAACAACAGTACCAAGGAAACCAACCATTGGTCCAGCTCCTGAAATGGTAGCCAACATACTTGTATTTTTCTCTAATTTATATAACTCTAAGTTACCTGCATTTTCAATTGCTGTATTGATGTCTTCTAAAGGTTTTCCAATACGAGATATTCCTTTTTCAATTAATCGTGCCACAGGCGAATTGGTTTGCGCGCATAACATTTTTGCAGCATCTAGCTTACCTGACATAATATTCATTTTGATATTATTCATAAAACTAGCATCAATTTTTGACGCTTTATTAATTGCCATCAAACGTTCGAAATACAAAAACAACGCAAAGAAAAGTTGAAGGAACAAAACAATCATAATAATTTGACCACCAATACCTCCACTGGTAAGCAAACTCCAGATTGATAATGTTTTTTCTGTTACTTGTTCGTCTGCTACTACTTGACTAGCAACCGCTAAACTATCGGCTTGAAGAAATAAACTCATACTGTATACTTAATTTGTAATTAAAACGTAGATTAAAATTAATTATTGTTATCTAATAAAATGTTCAATAAATAAAAAAGTTAATGCTCCTGCCATAAAGCCAGCAAAAGCTAACCAAGTTATTTTTTTTAAATACCAAATGAAATCGATTTTTTCCATACCCATAGCGGCAACACCTGCTGCAGAACCAATAATTAACATACTTCCTCCAGTTCCTGCAGAATATGCAATGAAATGCCAGATAGAATGATCCATTTCATAAGTATACATTCCCATAGAAGCCGCAACTAAAGGCACATTATCGATAACAGCAGATAAAACCCCTAAAAGTATAACTACTATATCCATGCTTGGAATTGCATTTGAAATACTCTCAGCGGCATAGCGTAAAGTCCCTACTTCTTGTCCGTTGATTGATCCAAAAACCAAACTCTCAAGAGCAGCTACAGCCATTAAAATTCCTAAGAAAAATAAAATACTTGAAATTTCAATACGTGACAAGGCTTTATTAGCAGAATATAAATGCTTTCTCGATTTATCAAAATTATCTTCTGGATGAATGTATTCAGAAACCATCCAAACAACTGCTAAACTAAGCATCATTCCCACATAAGGAGGCAAATGAGTTAACGTTTTAAAAATAGGCACAAAAACAATTGCTCCTAATCCTAACCAAAGCATGGTTTTACTACTTAGCAAACGTTCGCGGTCTTCATGGTTTTTTTCATCAACTACAATTTCTCCTTTAAAAATTTTCATTCTTGAAGCTAATACATAAGGAACTACAAAACAAACAATTGAAGGAATAATAATATATTCTGATAAACCACCTGCGGAAACTTTTTTAGCAATCCACAACATAGTTGTTGTAACATCTCCAATTGGAGACCAAGCTCCTCCTGCGTTTGCTGCAATAACAATTAAAGAAGCATACCAAATACGTTCTTCTCTATTTTGGACTAATTTTCTCAATAAAGATATCAATACAATTGTAGCTGTAAGGTTATCAATAACAGCAGATAATATGAACCCTACAATTCCGGTAATCCATAAAAGTCTGATTTTACTTTTGGTTTTAACCATATCTTTCAATACGTCAAAACCTCTATGTAAATCGATTAACTCAACAATGGTCATAGCTCCGATTAAGAAAATCAAAATTTCAGCTACCTTACCAATATGATGTAAAAGTAAACCTTCAAAACCATGCTCTTGTTGATGAACATCTCCAGAATTAATATTAAAAATAGCCCCGTGTCCATCAACTACAGAAAACCACCCTTTGTGAAATCCTACAGCTAATAAAGCCCACATTAAGGAAGCCATTAATAATGCCGGAACTGTTTTATCCAATTTTAAAGGATGTTCCAGGGTTATTGACAAATATCCAATTACAAACAGGAGTATTAATACTGCTTCCATGATTTAAAAATTTAAACTAGTTGTTTCAAAGCAATTTCAAAAGCGGTTGCGCTAATATTTTTTTTGTCTGAGTTTAAAGCATGTGCTTTTTCAATTGCATTTTTAATTCTATTTGAGGTGTCAGAGAAAATAGCTTCATCTGTCATTTGTACTTTTTTCTCCATGAAATAAGCAAAAACTCTAGCCATACCACAATTTGCGATAAAGTCAGGAATTAAACTTACTTTTTTATCTGTTTCTTCCATAATTGGTCCAAAGAAAATTTCTTTATCAGCAAACGGAACATTCGCACCACTTGAAATTACTTCCAATCCAGATGCAATCATACTATCTACTTGCTCTTTAGTAACCAATCTTGAAGCTGCACATGGAGCAAATACTTGAGCTCCCATTGACCAAATCTTCTCATTGATTTCCGCAAACGGAATCATGTTATCTGCTACTAATTTATTTCCGTCTTTATTTAAAAATAACGTTTTAATTTCTTCGAATGAGAATCCGTTTTCGTTGATAACACCACCATCTCTATCAATGATTCCAACGACTTTTGCTCCCATTTGAGCTAAATAAAAAGCGGCTGCCGAACCTACGTTCCCAAAACCTTGAACGATAGCCTTTTTACCAACAACTGTTCCTCCATAAATATCATAATAATGACGTGCAGCTTCTGCCACTCCGTAACCAGTAATCATATCAGCTACTGTATATTTTCTATTTACATCTGGAGAGAAATTTGGGTTTTCAATTACTTTGATAACACCTTGACGCAATTGTCCGATTCTATTGATTTTATCAGCTTCTGTAGGTTTAAAGTGACCATTGAAAACACCTTCTTGTGGATGCCAAACACCACAATCTTCAGTCATTGGAATTACTTCGTGAATTTCATCTACATTCAAATCACCACCAGTTCCGTAGTAATTTTTTAATAATGGGGAAACCGCTTTATACCATCTTTCTAAAACTCCTTTTTTTCTTGGATCGTTTGGATCAAAATTAATTCCCGATTTAGCACCCCCAATTGCTGGTCCTGAAACTGAAAACTTAACTTCCATAGTTTTTGCTAACGAAAGTACTTCGTTCATATCCAACCCTTTACGCATACGAGTTCCGCCACCTGCAGCACCACCTCTTAACGAGTTGATTACTGTCCATCCTTCAGCTTCTGTTTCAGGGTCTTTCCAATTAAATACTATTTCTGGTTCTTTGTTTTCAAATTTCTTTAATAAATCTTTCATTGTGTCGGTTAAATTTTATTCGTTTTACAAATATACATAATCTGTTTAAGGACTAAAGCCTAAACTCTAATTTTTAGTTTTTTATAACATTCAACTAAATACAACACCTGTTGAATGATTTTTACTAGCTCCTGTTACTGAGGACAATACATTAATTTCATCTCGTAATCGTAAAACTCCTAAAAATCCAAAAATCAATGCTTCTTTAAATTGAATCGTCTTATCATCAGGAATTATCACCTTAGTTGTAGGTAAATAATTACGCAATCTCTCAATTAAAAATCGATTATAAGCGCCTCCTCCTGTTGTAAATAATTTTGCATTTGGTTTTGAACAAATATTTGCAATTTGAATAGCAATATGTTCTACAAAAGTGCGAAGTTTGTCTTTTACATCAATTGAAAACGAGTTTATCAAAGGAAAAATATTCGCGTTTACAAATTCCATTCCCAAAGATTTTGGATAAGGCAAAGCATAGAATTCTAAATCATTTAGTTGTTTCAATAAATCTTGATTGACATTTCCAGATTTTGCTAAATTTCCAGCATCATCATACGGAAAGCCTAATTCGTTCGCATAGAAATTTAAAACAGTGTTTACGGGAGAAATATCAAATGCAATTCTGTTACCATTTTCATTAAATGACACATTCGAAAATCCGCCTAAATTCAAGCAATAATCATATTGAGAAAAAAGCAATTCATCTCCAATTGGAACCAATGGAGCACCTTGACCTCCTAATTCCACATCTTGCACTCTAAAATCGCAAACAATCGTTTGATTTACCAAATCGCGAATCATTGAAAGGTTTCCAATTTGAAGTGTAAATCCGTTCTGAGGTTGGTGCAAAATTGTATGACCATGACTACAAACGGCATCGATTTCAGTGAGTTGATATTTAGATATAAATTCAGAAATTATCGAAGCTAAAAGTTTTGTATAACTAACATTCAATTCTTCTAATTCTGATGTACTAAAATGAATCGCATTTTTTAATTTAGTAAGCCATTCTTCCGAGTACGAAACAGTTTCGGATTGAAATATTTCAAACGTCCAACGACCTGAATTATTGAATTTTATATAAGCCAAATCGACTCCATCTAACGATGTGCCCGACATAACTCCGATAACGTTGTAGTTTTCTTTAAACATGGGTTAAAATTACAAATTGTTATTGAAAATTTGGTAATTAATCTTTACATTTGGTTCCTGAAATTACAAAATAAACAAACATTACATCTAAATAATATGGATTTTAAATTAACCGAAGAGCATTTAATGATTCAGCAAGCTGCTAGAGATTTTGCTCAAACAGAATTATTACCTGGAGTTATTGAAAGAGACGAACATTCAAAATTCCCAACAGAACAAGTGAAAATGATGGGAGAACTTGGGTTCTTAGGAATGATGGTTGATCCAAAATACGGAGGAGCTGGTTTAGACAGTTTGTCTTACGTTTTAGCTATGGAAGAAATTGCAAAAGTGGATGCTTCTGCAGCGGTAATCATGTCGGTAAACAACTCACTAGTTTGTGCTGGTTTAGAAAAATACGGTTCAGAAGAGCAAAAAATAAAATATTTAACTCCGTTAGCAAAAGGTGAAGTAATTGGAGCTTTCTGTTTATCAGAACCAGAAGCAGGTTCAGACGCAACTTCGCAAAGAACTACTGCTATCGATATGGGCGACCATTATTTAGTAAATGGAACTAAAAACTGGATTACGAATGGTGGAACAGCTTCTACTTATTTAGTTATTGCTCAAACCGATGCTTCAAAAGGACACAAAGGAATCAACGTTCTGATTGTAGAAAAAGGAATGCCAGGTTTCGAAGTAGGTCCGAAAGAGAAAAAAATGGGAATCCGTGGTTCAGACACACATACTTTATTATTTAACGATGTAAAAGTTCCAAAAGAAAATAGAATCGGTGCTGACGGATTTGGATTCGCTTTCGCGATGTCAACTTTAAATGGAGGAAGAATTGGAATTGCATCTCAAGCGTTAGGTATTGCACAAGGAGCTTACGAATTAGCTTTAAAATATTCTCAAGAGCGTGTAGCTTTTGGAAAACCAATTTTCAATCACCAAGCTATTGCTTTCAAATTAGCAGATATGCATGTAAAAATTACATGTGCTAGATTATTAATTCACAAAGCGGCTTCAGAAAAAGATAATGGTGAAGATATTGCACATTCTGGTGCTATGGCAAAATTATACGCTTCAGAAATCGCTTTAGAAGTAGCTAATGATGCTGTACAAATTCACGGTGGAAATGGTTACGTAAGTGAATACCACGTAGAAAGAATGATGCGTGATTCTAAAATCACTCAAATTTACGAAGGAACTTCAGAAATTCAACGAATTGTTATATCAAGAGGATTGGTAAAATAATCAAAATAAATAATTTACTAAAGGAGTTCAGCAATTAAGTTGAACTCCTTTTTTTATTACCTTTAAAATAAAAATGCTATTTGAAAATTGGAAAGAGAATCTAGAACCATTAATTGATAAATACAAAGGAAGAAAGTATCCTCTAAACTATAACAATACCTATCAATTACTGATAATGGTGATTTTATCTGCTCAAGATTCGGATGCGAATATTAACAATATTACTATTCCGTTTTTTGAAAAATTTCCAAATTTGGAAAGTATATCAAATTCAAACATTGAAGAGATAACTCCTTACTTTACAAAAGTTAAAAATTATCCAACTAAAACAACTTGGATATTTGAATTAGCTAAACTTCTAAAAACGGATAGTAATATTCCAACAAATTCAACCGAATTAATTACTTTGAAAGGTATTGGAAGAAAATCTGCGAATGTAATATTGAGAGAAACCAATCAAAAAGCAGAAGGCATAATAGTTGATTTACATGTTATTAGAGTTGTGCCGAGAATTGGTTTAACACCAAAATATGAAGACGGAAATAAAATCGAAAAACTATTAATGCAACAACTCCCTTATGAAATTTGGAATGAAATTGGAATGGCTTTCTCCTTTTTAGGCAGAGAAATTTGCCGACCAACCAATCCAAAATGTGATGATTGCCCGATAAATATACATTGTAACTATTTTAAAAACTTAAACCAATAAAAAAACCACCTTATTAAGGTGGTTTTTTATATTTAAAGTCCCGTTGGGACGTTATATTGGTAACAAAAAAGCCTGTCTAGTTATAGACAGGCTTTTCAAAAGAAAGGCGGCGACATACTCTCCCACATAACTGCAGTACCATCTGCGCAGTCGGGCTTAACTTCTCTGTTCGGAA
>NZ_JAIWOF010000141.1 GCF_020217025.1 Flavobacterium sp.
TGACAATCGTGTGAAATAATTTTTTAAGACTTCTTAAATTCGTATTCCTGAAAAAACGTTTAAAATCCGCTTTTCCATTCTCCTCATCTCCCAGTCTCCAATGAGTAAAACGTTTCCATTAGCCTTCGACTCCGCTCAGGGTGACAATCGTGTGAAATAATTTTTAAGACTTCTTAAATTCGTATTCCTGAAAAAACGTTTAAAATCCGCTTTCCCATTCTCCTCATCCCCCAGTCTCCCCATCTCCAAGTCCCCCAGTCTCCAAGTCTCCAAGTCTCCAAGTCTCCTCGTCTCCTCGTCCCCAAGTCTCCCCATCTCCCCATCTCCTCATCTCCCTAAAGCCTCCCATCCACTCTTCCCTTCAAAAACCCTTTAACATCGTAAACTACATTCGTTTCCTTTGTTAAAGTAGCAATATCCAAATCAGCAAATTCTTTGTGTGAAACTCCTAAAACTAAAGCATCATATTTGAAACTTGGTAATTTTTGAATCGTTTCTATACCATATTCGTGCATTACTTCTTCTGGTTTTGCCCATGGATCATAGATGGTGATATGGATTCCATATTCTTTTAAAGCATGAATAATATCTACTATTTTTGTATTTCGAACATCAGGGCAATTCTCTTTGAAAGTTACTCCTAAAAGCAACAATTGCGCTTCGTGAAGTACGATTTCTTTTTTAATCATTAATTTCACTACTTGCGAAGCTACATATTCGCCCATACTATCATTCATGCGACGACCCGCTAAAATAATTTCAGGATGATACCCTGCTTCTAATGCTTTTTGCGCTAAATAGTAAGGATCAACACCTATGCAATGTCCGCCTACTAATCCGGGTTTAAAAGGTAGGAAATTCCATTTTGTTCCCGCCGCTTCTAAAACTGCTTTGGTGTCTATTTCTAATATATTGAAAATTTTTGCCAGTTCATTTACAAAAGCAATATTGATATCACGCTGAGAGTTTTCTATCACTTTAGCAGCTTCTGCCACTTTAATTGTGGGTGCCAAATGCGTCCCTGCAGTAACTACGCTATTGTATAAAGCATCTACCTTTTTTCCAATTTCTGGAGTAGATCCTGCGGTAACTTTTAATATTTTTTCAACAGTGTGTTCTTTATCGCCTGGATTAATTCGTTCTGGAGAATATCCCGCAAAGAAATCTTCATTAAACTTTAATCCCGATAATTTTTCTAAGACTGGCACACATTCTTCTTCAGTTACACCTGGATAAACAGTTGATTCGTATATTACGATATCTCCTTTTTTCAATACTTTCGCAACCGTTTCACTGGCTTTATAAAGTGGTGTTAAATCAGGCTTATTGTGTTTATCAACTGGCGTTGGTACAGTCACTATATAATAATTACAATCAGCAATATCGGCTAATTGATTAGAACAATATAATCCTTTTTCATTTGAAGATTGAGCAACCAAAACTGATTTTAGTAAATCTTCTTCTACCTCTAAAGTTAAATCAATTCCTTTGTTTAACTCAGAAATACGTTGTTGATTAATATCAAAACCAACGACTGAATATTTTGTAGCAAAAAGTCTTGCCAATGGCAAACCAACATATCCAAGTCCAATGATAGCTAGACGAGGTGATGGGGTGATAGGGTGCTTTTGAGACATTATAAATTCCATTTTTCAGGTTCAACAATCATTCGCACCAACATTCCTAATATCATATCGTATTCTTTATATAATTTTTCGTATTCTTCAATCGTAACATAGTCACAAGCTAAGGCAAAATCTAACCACACATGAGTTTCGGCAGCTTCAGATTCACAATCAGAAAGTTTAGAAACAAAGTTTTTAGGATAACGTCTCTTCCTGAAAGCCTCAGCAAGATTAGCACAAACAGAACGAGAACTTCTTCTAATTTGATCCGTTAAGGAAAATTTTTCTTCCCCAGGAAACGACTTAGACAATTTATAAATATCCATAGCTGCCATAAAAGCCGCTTGATATACTCTTAAATCTTTATGAGTAGCAATTTTCGCCATAATTTATGATTTTAAAACTAACATCACTCCCAAGTCCCCTCGTCCCCAAGTCTCCCAGTCTCCTCGTCTCCCAATCTCCTCGTCTCCCAATCTCCTCGTCTCCCAATCTCCTCGTCTCCCAGTCTCCCAATCTCCCAGTCTCCCAATCTCCTCGTCTCCCAATCTCCTCGTCTCCCAGTCTCCTCGTCTCCCAGTCTCCTCGTCTCCCAGTCCCCCAGTCTCAACTACCTCGCCCCTATTCCTTGGTAAATAAATCCAATTTTCTCTAATTCTTTTTTATCCAAGATATTTCTTCCATCAAAAACAAAAGCTGGTTTTAACATATTGTCATATATTTTTTGCCAATCGTATGTTTTAAATTCATCCCATTCGGTAAGAATTGCAATAGCATGAGCCTCTTTACAAGCCTCATAAGCATTATCAACCACTTGAACTCCTGCTTTATTATCCGATTCTGAACGGGTTTCTAAATAATTCAAATCAAATTGAATTTGTTCTTCCCCTACTTTAGGATCGTAAACCGCTACTGTTGCTTGCTCGCTCAATAAATCATCTGCTACATAAATAGCGGCTGATTCTCTTGTATCGTTAGTATCTTTTTTGAAAGCCCAACCTAAGAAAGCAATTTTCTTACCCGAAACGGTGTTGTATAATGTTTTGATAATGTTTTTCGCAAAACGGCGTTTTTGGTGGTCGTTCATAATAATTACTTGCTCCCAATAATCAGCCACTTCGTTTAAGCCATAAGATTTGGCGATATAAACTAAATTTAAAATATCTTTTTGAAAACAAGAACCTCCAAAACCAACAGAAGATTTCAAGAATTTAGAACCTATTCGACTATCCATTCCAATAGCTCTGGCCACTTCATTAACATCGGCACCTGTCTTTTCACATAACTCGCTCAAAGCATTGATGGAAGAAACACGTTGCGCTAAAAACGCATTAGCTGTTAATTTTGATAATTCCGACGACCAAACATTGGTGGTTAGGATTTTATCTCTTGGTACCCAATTCGCATAAATAGCTACCAACGTTTCAATGGCTTTTTGACCTTCTGCAGAAGTATCGCCTCCAATCAAAACACGATCAGGAGCAAATAAATCTTCAATTGCTGTTCCTTCTGCTAAAAATTCTGGATTGGATAAGATTTGGAATTGTACTCCATTACCAGTATGCTCTAAAATTTCTTTGATAGCACTAGCTGTTCTAACGGGTAAAGTCGATTTTTCAACAACGATTTTATCTGTTTTAGCTACACGGGCAATTTGACGCGCACATAATTCAATATATTTTAAATCGGCTGCCATTCCTTTCCCTACACCATATGTTTTTGTTGGGGTATTGACCGAAATAAAAATCATATCCGCCTCGTCGATTGCTTTATCCACTTCTGTAGAGAAGAACAAATTTCTGCCTCTTGCTTCCGCTACCACATTGCTTAAACCAGGTTCGTAAATCGGAATATTATTTACGTCTTTATCATTCCAAGCCGCAATTCTTTTTTCGTTTAAATCAACAACGGTAACTTTAATATGCGGACATTTTTGAGCAATCACAGCCATCGTCGGTCCTCCAACATATCCTGCACCGATACAACAGATATTTTTAATCATTGTATTATCTTTTTACTTTTTACTTTTTACTTTTTACTTTTCTCTTTTTACTTTTCTCTTGCAAATTATTCCAATACCATTTTACCGCTTCTTTCAAACCTTCTTTTATAGAAAATTGAGGTTGGTAATTTAGTAGAGCTTTTGCTTTATCTATACTCGCTAACGAATGAGGTATATCACCGACTCTATTTTGTGCATAAACAATTGGAACTGTAGCAATTTCTTTATCATATGCCGACAAAAACTCTTTTAATGTATTTACCAACTCATTCAAAGTTGTTCTTTCACCAAAAGCAGTATTATAAACCGTATTTATGGCTTCTGGATTTTCAGTCAACATGGCCAATTCATTCATTTGAATTACATTATCAACATACGTAAAGTCACGAGAAAAATTCCCATCACCATTAATAACCGGACTTTCATGATTTAAAAATTGGGCTACAAATTTAGGAATTACCGCAGCATAAGCCCCATTAGGATCTTGATTTCTTCCAAAAACATTAAAATAACGCAATCCTATGGTTTCAATTCCGTATGTTTTACTAAAAACATCCGCATATAATTCGTTTACATATTTAGTTACCGCATATGGAGATAATGGTTTTCCTATAACATCTTCCACTTTCGGCAACGCTTCAGAATCACCATAAGTAGAAGAACTAGCGGCATAAATAAACCTTTTTACCTCAGCATTTCTAGAAGCCATCAACATATTCAAAAAACCCGAAACATTCACCTCATTAGAAGTAATTGGGTCATTAACAGATCGTGGCACACTTCCTAACGCAGCATGATGTAGAACATAATCAACACCTGAAGCGGCAGCTTCACAAGTTTTGAAATCTCTAATATCCCCTTCAATCAAAGTAAACTTAGGATTTGAAAGAAAAAAATCAATATTATGATTATAACCAGTAGAAAAATTATCCAAACAAACTACCTCATTATGCTCTAAAAAATACGCACAAAGATTAGAACCTATAAATCCTGCACCACCCGTGATAAGTATTTTCTTATTTACAATTTTTGTCATTTATAACGATTAAGAGTAGTTTTTAACTATTTTTCTGAAACTTACCTAAAACTTTTCTCCATCCTGACTTAGGTTTTACCTCGTCATGATAAGCCTCCCCATAAGCTCCATAACCGTAGCCATAACCGTAGCCATAACCGTAACCATATTTAGCTTTATTTTGAAAACCATTAAAGACTATACTAATGTTATGCAACTCACCTCTTTTATGTTTATCATTTACAACATTCAACATACCTTTTTTAGTATATCCTTGTCTTGTAACATACAATGTAGCATCACAAAAATGAGCCAACTCTAAAGCATCTGAAACCAATCCAACTGGAGGCGTATCTAATACAATATAATCGTATTTTGTTTTTAACTCTTGAATCATTTCCGCCATAGCCTCGCTCATTAATAATTCTGAGGGATTTGGAGGGATTGGACCAGAAGGAATAACATCTAAATTAGGAATGTGTGTTTTCTGAATTACTTCATCGATTGTTTTTTGTCCGATTAAATAATTTACTACCCCTGTAATGTTATCAATATTAAAATCTCCAAATATCCTTGGCTTTCTTAAATCCAAACCTACTATAACCGTTTTTTTATCACTTAGTGCAAAAACAGTTGCTAAATTAATGGAACAAAATGTTTTTCCTTCACCACTTACCGATGATGTTAACATTAATATTTTCGATCCTTCTTTTTGCTGTTTTTTGTACATGAATTGTAACGAAGAACGTATTGCTCTAAATGACTCGGCTAATGGAGATTTAGGCTTTTCAAAAACCGATAAATTATTTTCAGTGTTTTTATTACCAATAACTCCAATTAATGGAATTGATGTTAGTTTTCTAATGTCTTCTGTTGTATTTATACTATTGTCTAATAATGTAATTACAAATACAACTAACAATGGCAGCAAGAATCCAAACATAGCTGCTAAAATATAATTAACACTAGTTTTAGGACCTCTTAATCCTCCTCCAACATCTTTTGCTGGATCTAAGAAATTAATATCAGATATATTTGCTGCCTTCACAATTTCGGCTTCACTTCTTTTCTCTAAGAATGTACTATAAATTTTATCTTTTAAATTGTATTTTCTAGTAATTTTTATATGTTCTTGTTTGTTCTCAGGCAATAAACTTGCCTCTCCTTCTGCTTTTGATATGTTTCTATTAATCAAAGATAAATCCAAGGATAGAGCACTTTTAGCACTCGCTATATTTTCTAAAAGCACTTTTTTAGTAGATTCCATTTCAACATCAAAATCGGAAAACATTTTTTTGTTTTTAATAGAATACGACATATTGGCACGCTCTGCAGAAAGTTGAATCAATTTAGTAACATTTCCTACTACGTTAGGATCATCAATCCCAGCAACTGTTGGAGCAGGAAGTTTTGAATAATCAGTAGTTTTCTCTAAATAATTCTTAAGTAAATTGTAGTAAGCTATTTTTCTATTAATCACATCCTTTTCCACATCATACCCAGACAATTTAGCGCTCAACAGCCCGCCTCCTCCTTCTTCTTCTAATTCAAAAATATTTTTTCCTTTTCTAAATTCTTTTAATTCATTTTCTGCTTCTTTGATTTGACCTTCCATTTCTCTTAAGGTACTATCAATAAAGTTTATGGTATTGTTAGCAAATTGATTTTTACTATCCAATTGAATCTTTCTCAACACCTCAACTGTTGTATTTAAATACTCGACCAGTCTGTATTTATTTGAACCCTCCATCTGCAAACGAACCACCGACAAGGCTTTTGAATCAGCACTTACATCAATACCTCTATAATTTGCAACCGTTCCATTAAAATCATCAAAACGTATAAAAAATTCTTGATTGGTATAATCAAAAGCTTCGGGTTTAATCATCAATTTAAGATGCAAAAAGGGAACATCTACAGTTTCGTTAATCTTAAATACTTGCTTATATTCACCACCTGAGACATTAACTGGCTTTATAACTAAATCAGCATATTGCATTACTGAAGCTGATGTAGCTTCTCCAAAATCTACACTTAGCTCATATTGAGAGGGTGAAAGAAATTTAACCTTAATTAATTGACCAAACAACTGCCCTTTGGACTTATCAATTTCTACATAAAATGGAACTTCTCCGTAAGCATCTTTAAAATAATACTCACCTTCTTTCAAATATTGAATATAATATTGTAATTTATCTACAACAACTTCATTATGTGAACGAGATTTCAATGTTGTGATAATAGTTTGAACTTTATCCGATGTTCCTCCCCAATTAAAAACCAAACTTGTATTAGATGTAAAAAAAGGATTATTTTGGTCTTCAACTACAATTAGTGACTCCATACCATAAACACTTTCTTTCCTAATGTTTACATTATAAGCAATAATAAAAGTAATTAGCAAGGATAAAACAAACCATTTCCAATAACCTACAATTCTCAATAGAAATCCTTTGAAATCAAATGTACTTTGAGACTCAAAAAAATTAAAATCTTTAGTATCTAGCATTTTTACTATAATGTTTTAGACAACACTAATAATGTTGTAATTAAGGAAATAGCCGTCATAATTGTTGCAACTGATTGCATTCCAGTAACTCCAGTACCCCAAGATTTCTGCTTCAACGGTTTTATAATAATGTAATCATTAGGTTGAATATAAAAATAAGGAGAATTCATAGCACTTTCATTGGTTAAATCAATACTATAGGTTTCAAAACCGTGAGCAAACTTTCTAATAATTTGTACTTCTTTTCGATTTCCTGTTATAGGAATATCTCCTGAATTTGCAATAGCTTCCATTATAGTAGCTCTGTCTTGATACAATACATTAGTTCCTGGCGACCCTATTTCTCCATTTATGGTATATCGCAATCCCGCTAATTTAACAGTGACAAAAATATTAGCTTCTTTCTTGAAATACTCTTCCAATAATTGTTTTTCGATTTTCTGACGAACTTCATCTGTCGTAAAACCCAAAACATTAACCTCTCCTAAAATAGGGACTCTTATATTACCATGATCATCAACAGTGTAACCATTAAAAAATAATGTTTGAGGAGACGTTTGTATCTGTCCGTTTGTTTGCGAAACAGAGAACATTTCCACTAATTTTTGATCTAATGCCTTTATATTTATATTTAAAATATCATTTGTTTGAATTCTGTAAGGCTTAGAAACCTCTTGAGCAACTTTAATAGAATCCGATTTTGTTATGGCATTAGGCTGTAAATACGTTAAATCCTTTGTAGAAATACACGAAGTAAGTAGAACCGAAAATAAGGCTAAAAAAAGTATTTTTTTCATGAGTTAACTATACTGATACTGCTTGACTTTTGTAAATAAAACACAATAAAAGACAAACTACACTAAATTAGGTAACAAATATAGTTTTTACAATTAAAAAAACGAAGTTATTGTTGAATTTTGATTGAAATTTTGTTAATAAGGCTTAATTGAAGTTTCAAAAGGGATTCTATTCAATAAACTTCTTCCCAAAGTTACTTCATCGGCATACTCTAACTCATCTCCAACCGCAATTCCTCTTGCGATTGTTGATGTTTTTATATCAAACTCTTTAATTTGTTTATATATATAAAAGTTTGTGGTATCGCCTTCCATTGTGGAACTTAAAGCAAAAATAATTTCAGTAACATTTCCTTGTTTTACTTTATCAACTAACGAAAAAATCTTTAATTGACTTGGCCCAATGCCTTCAATTGGTGAAATTTTCCCGCCTAATACATGATAAACGCCTTTAAACATTCCTGTGTTTTCCAATGCCATCACATCTCGAACATCTTCCACCACACAAATTATCGATTTATCACGAGAAGGATTAGAACAAATACCACAAATATCAGCATCCGAAATGGTATGACATTCTTTGCAATATTGAATATAATTTCGCATAGCTGTTAAAGCTGAAGATAAAACTTCAGTTTGCTCAGAAGGTTGTTTTAATAAATGTAAAACCAAACGCAGTGCCGTTCTTTTACCAATTCCTGGTAATTGAGCCATTTCATTAACCGCGTTTTCCAATAATTTTGATGGTAATTCCATTTAGCAAAAGTAAAAAAAAGTCGGGAGATGTAAGTTGGAAGTTGGGAGTTTTCCGAAAATAATTACAAATGAATTTTATTTAAGCTTATCTCAACAAACTTCTATCTTTTTGTTATTTTAGCACATTCAAAAACCAATATATGACTTCAGGAACTATTTTAGCCATTATCATTATCTACTTCGGAATTCTGATTTTAATTTCCAATTTTGTTAGTAAAAGAGACAGTAGCAATGACGCTTTTTTTAAGGCCAATAAAAATGCTAAATGGTATTTAGTTGCATTTGGAATGATTGGAACAGCGCTTTCTGGCGTGACTTTTATTTCCGTTCCAGGAGAAGTAGGAAATCCTGATTTGCAGTTTAAATATTTCCAATTTGTTTTAGGAAATGCTATTGGTTTTCTCATCATAGCCACCGTGTTGCTTCCGCTTTACTATCGAATGAATTTGACTTCGATTTACAGTTATATCGAACAACGATTAGGTGTGATAAGTTATAAAACTGCTGCGACTATTTTCTTGATTAGCAGAACTATTGGCTCAGCTTTTCGCTTGTATTTAGTGGTAATTGTGTTACAACGTTTTGTTTTTGATGATTTTGAAGTTCCGTTTGCCGTTACAGTTTTAATTTCGTTAGCTTTAATATTTGCTTACACCTATCGCGGTGGTTTAAAAACCATCATTATTACCGATACTTTACAAACGTTTTTCTTAGTTTCTTCGGTGTTTTTGACGATTATTTTTATTTGTAATAGTTTAGATTTAGGATTTGTTGATGCTTTTGAAACCGTTAAAAACAGCAATTATTCTAAAGTATTTTTCTATGAAGATTATTTAAAAGGTAATTATGTTGTGAAACAAATTCTAGGCGGAATCTTCGTAACCATCGCTATGGTTGGATTAGACCAAGATTTAATGCAAAAGAATTTAAGTTGCGCCAACATTGGCGAAGCGCAAAAAAACATGTTTACTTTCACTGGAATTTTCGTAATTATCAATATTTTCTTCTTGAGTGTTGGCGCTTTGCTTTATTTGTATGCAGAAAAAAATGGCATTTCGGTTCCAATGGTTGATGGTGTAAAACGAACCGATTTACTTTTTCCAGAAATTGCTTTTAATCATTTGAATATTATTCCGGCAGTGGTTTTCTTATTGGGATTAACCGCAGCAACTTTTGCTACAACGGATTCTGCTTTAACCGCTTTAACCACATCATTTTGTGTTGATTTCTTAGGAATGGATAAAGCGGAAAACCAAAATAAATCCAATGCTGTTAGAACGCGTCATTTTGTTCATA
>NZ_JAIWOF010000142.1 GCF_020217025.1 Flavobacterium sp.
TTGGGTTTTCATTGTTAATGTTTTTGGTGATTATCATTTTCAATTCATTGAATGATAAATCTGTGGTGACGATGATTTTCAAAGTAGCAAGTTACACTTATGGTCCACTTTTAGGATTGTATGCATTTGGATTGTTCATGAAATCAAAAACCGTTCACGATAAATTAGTCCCAATTATTTGTGTTATTTCTCCATTGATTTGCTTTTTGTTGGCCAAAAATTCGGCAGCACTTTTTGGAGATTACGTAATTGACAACGAATTAATTATCGTAAACGGCATTATCACTTTTATTGGATTGTTATTAATTAGTAAACCAGCTACTAGTCAAACCAAATTTTAATATTGATTAGTTGCTAATAAAACCAACGTACAAGCTACTTCATATTTAATATTGTTCGCCTCTAATATTTTATAAAATTCTGGATTTTCAGTTCCGGGATTAAAAATAACGCGTCTTGGTTTTAACGAAAGAATGTAATCATAATATTCCACTTGAGCTTTTGAGTTAAGATATAAAGTCACTGTATCCACTGCATGAAAATCTAATTTTTCGGTTTCAATTGGAATATCAAACGCCATTCCTTTTTTAGCTCCAATGGCTACTACTTGGTGACTTTTATCTACTAAACTGTGAATGGCTTTATACGAATAACGCTCTTTATTTGTGGAAGCTCCTATAACTAATGTTTTCATTTTATTTTTATTTAGAAATTTAAAGTTACGATAAATAAACAAATAATAAAAATTTGCTAAAGTCTGATTTCGAAACGATTTTTGAAGTAATTTTAAATAAAAATGCTTTACAATATTTCATACAAAGACTTAAAAATTGAAAGAGAAATCAACGAATTAGTTGGAAAACCCTTCACCATTTTAGAGAACATAAAAAAAGGGGGCATTGGCTCTCCAAAATTATTTATCACCCGATGCAGTTCGGCTATTTACGATTTATTACATGTTAACAACTCGGTTAAATTCTGTAATATTGAATTACGTCCAAAAGGCATTATTATTGGTTTTCAATCTCGCTTAGATGTTTATGTTTTAGTGATTCCTTATTATAAATTAGTATTATTCAAACCGGGAAATTCAATTACTTTTCATATTGACCATCATTATATTTCGGTTGATTGTTCCAAAAACAGTAAAGGTGTTCAAAAATTCATTGATAAACTTGAATTGGAAAAAGAAAAAAACACCTTCTACTCTCCATTAGATGCTTATTAACCTTCCTTACATTAAGTAAACCTAAAAGTAATCTAGATTTTTTTTTGATTCGTAAATAAAATAATTACCTTGTACTAAATTTGTAAAAAAACAATGGAATTATTTATTTACCTATTCGCTGCACTATTCTCGGTATTAAACCCAATTGGAACTGTTCCTATTTTCGTTGCTTTAACCGAAGGTTATACAAGTGCTGAACGAGCAAAAGTTTCATTAATTACCAGTATTAACGTTTTAATCATATTGTTGATTTCGTTTTTTATTGGGCAATATGTATTGAGTTTCTTCGGCATCACAATTACAGCTTTACGAATTGCAGGTGGAATCATCATTACCAGCTCAGGTTTCGGATTATTGAATGGAAATTTCAGCAAAAACAAAGGAATCAACAAGAAAGTTCAAAAAGAAGTTCAAAACAGAACGCACATTGCGCTTACTCCTTTAGCAATGCCAATGTTGGCCGGACCTGGCTCTATTTCTTTACTTATTGCTTATTATCAAGAACACAATACTACATCTGAAATTATAATTTCAACTGTTTCAATTACTGTTGTTGCAGCCACTATTTATTTAGTTCTTCGAAGTGCCCACTTTTTAGCAAAAATGTTAGGTTCTTCAGGGATTGTGGCAATTTCTAGAATTATTGGGTTTTTAACGATTGCCATTGGCATTCAGTATATTATTAGTGCCATTTTAACCATTATTAGAGGAATCTAGTAAGTTGAGAATTGGAAGAAAAAAAATCCCAAATTTCGAATGAATCGGAATTTGGGATTTTTTTTTAAAAGCCGCTAAGACGATAAAATTATTCACTTGGCAAGAAAATTTCTGCCATCATACAACGTGCACTTCCACCACCACAAGCTTCAATGGTATCTAAGCTTGAACTTACGATGGTTACATGTTCTTCTAATTGTGCAATTTGCTTTTTAGTCAAACTTTGGTGAGCTGATGCACTCATGATTAAATATCGTCTATCATCTGTTCCTTTTACTTCCAACATATTTCCAGCGAAATTGTTTACTTGGTCTTCGGTGATAAGAATTACTTCTTTTTCATCACCTTTTAAACTATCTAAGACCATTTTACGTTCTTTTTTATCGTCGATACAATCTGCACAAATAACCGCAAATGTTTCGCCCACGCACATAATTACGTTCGTGTGATAAATATGTTTTCTTTCTCCGTTTACCGTTTGAAACGCTTCAAAAATTACGGGTGTAAATTCGAAATCTTCACAAAATTCGATGAATAATTCTTCGTCTGCTCTTGGAGATAAAGCACAATACGCTTTTCCATTAGCTCTATCTAAAACGATACTTCCTGTTCCTTCCAAGAAAATATCGTCATCTTCAGCTGACGTGTAATCCATAATTTCATTGATTACAAAACCTTCATTTTCTAAATGATCTAAAACATCTTCTCTTCTTTCTAAACGACGATTTTCAGCAAACATTGGATATAAAACGACATCACCATTTTCGTGAAATGAAATCCAGTTGTTTGGAAAGATACTATCAGGTGTATCTGGACTTAATGTATCTTCAACCACCACCACATTTAATCCAATCATTCTTAACTTTTGAACGAAAGTATCAAATTCTTCTTGTGCTTTTGCGTTAACCGAAGTTGGTGTTAAATTATCCAATACTTTTTGGTAATAATTATTCACCGCTGTTTGTTCGTTCATACGGAATGCTACCGGACGAATCATCAATATGGAGTTAGTTGTTTGGTTCATGTTTTTCTTCTTTATTTTTTTCTGATAAATCGTATTTTTTGATTACGACATTATTTTTATTTGGATTCTTAGTATTCTTTACAACATATACTATTGCACTAACTACAATTATTGGAAAAACCACATAAAAATAGATTGCAGTAAGCATAACTTAATCTCTAATCAAAGGCAAAGTTGAACATCGTAACAAACCTTCTTGCTTTGCAATTTCTGCGTATGGAATTTCTTCTACTGTAAATCCGTTTTCGCGTAACCAATTGTTTAATCTGGTGAAGTTTTTTTCAGAAACTACTACATCAGGAGCAATGGAAAACACGTTGGAATTCATGTGATACATTTCTTCTCTTTCGATATGAAATAGATTTTCTTTTCCGAATAAATTCACTAAAAACATATAATCGGCTTCTTCACGGAAACCACTTTTATATATAATTCCTTTGTTAGTTCCCACAGGTTGAAAACAACAATCTAAATGCAATGCATTATCACGAGGCTCAATTTTCGATTTTACTAAGTCGAATGCTTTCACAATTTTATTTGGAAATAATTCTTTAATATAATTCACACCTTGTATGTTGGTTCTTGCTGTGATGTAATCTTTATAATCTGAACCTTTGTAAGTTCCAATAAAGATATACTCATTCCAAGGCATCACGTCGCCACCTTCAATATGTACTTCTTCTGGCGGACGAACAACTTTCTTAGGATCAATTTGATCGATTACGTATTGAATCGCATCTAATTCACGCTCTCTGTCTGGTAAAATATTGGCTTTGATAAAAATGTCATCGATTACAAATCCGATGTCTCTGGCGAAAATTTGGTTATAATTTTCAATAATTTGAGGTCTGAAGACTTTTACGTCGTATTTCTGGAAGACTTTATTAAATGCTTCCATTTCTTTTACCATATCTGCTTCCACAGGATAGGTTCCAGCTTTAATATGCTCTAATGATTTAGGATCATAGGCTTCTTCTATAGTAGGTGTTGGACCGTTACTTGTAGCAGTTCCTAACACCACAGCCCTTAATCGGGAAGTTTCGTTTTTTACATTTAATTGTAACATAGATTTCGGCTTTTGGCAAATATAGAAAAAGGAAACGAGAATATTAATCAGTAAACCGTTATAAATTCGCTTCAAAAAGATTCTTTTTAGATATAAATGATTAAATTTGAGAAAACTATAAAAAAACAAATTATCATGGGATTATCAAATTTTTTCAGTTCTCTTTTTGGGAAAGCAAAAGAGAAAGCGGAAATTGCAAAAGAAAACTTAAGTGAAGTTGCAGAAAATGTAGCCGAAAAAGCTGCTGATGTAGCCGAAGACGTAAAAGAAACGGTTGAAAATGTAGCCGAAAAAGTTTCTGGGAAACTAGAAGAAATGGGCGTACCAGAAAAAGTAAACGAATTTGTTGATGTCGCTAAAGAAAAAACAGCAGAAGCTGCGGGTTGGGTAGAAGAAAAAGCACACAACTTAAAAGAATCATTGGAACACAAAAAAGAAGAAGTTGAAACTGCAACTACTGAAGTTGAAACAGCTTCTG
The DNA here is from genome assembly GCF_020217025.1 of Flavobacterium sp. Classification (GTDB taxonomy): domain Bacteria; phylum Bacteroidota; class Bacteroidia; order Flavobacteriales; family Flavobacteriaceae; genus Flavobacterium. The sequence continues at coordinate 4,514 of NZ_JAIWOF010000142.1, forward strand.
AAACAAATGAAGAAACGAAACCAGCAGAATAAAAAAAACCACTCAAATGAGTGGTTTTTTTTTATAAATATTATCTGTCTTTTACTTCTTTGAAAGGACGTAATGTATAACCTGTATAAACTTGTCTTGGACGACCAATTGGTTCTTTATTTACTCTCATTTCTTTCCATTGTGCAATCCAACCTGGTAAACGACCAATAGCAAATAAAACCGTAAACATTTCAACTGGGATTCCCATCGCGCGGTAGATAATTCCTGAATAGAAATCTACGTTTGGATATAAGTTTCTTGATTTGAAATATTCATCTTCTAAAGCTACTTTTTCTAATTGTTTTGCGATATCTAACAATGGATCATCAACTCCTAACGAACTTAATACATCATCAGCAGCTTTTTTAATGATAGTTGCTCTTGGATCAAAGTTTTTGTAAACACGGTGTCCGAATCCCATTAAACGGAACGGATCATCTTTATCTTTTGCTTTTAAAACGAATTTAGCAACATCACCTCCATTGTCGTGGATTTCTTGTAACATTTCTAATACCGCTTGATTAGCTCCACCGTGAAGTGGTCCCCAAAGCGCAGAAACTCCAGCAGAAATTGAAGCAAATAAACCGGCATGAGAAGAACCAACGATTCTTACTGTAGAAGTAGAACAGTTTTGTTCGTGATCTGCGTGTAAGATGAATAATTTATCTAAAGCAGCTATTACTTTTGGATCTGCTTTGTAAGGTCCAGTTGGTAACTCAAACATTAAACGCATGAAATTTTCAACGTAACCTTTTGTATTATCGTAATAATTTAATGGATAACCCATTGTTTTTCTGTAAGTCCATGTAGCAATTACTAAGAATTTACCCATAGTTTTACAAACTGCCTCATACATTTCTTTTTCGTTGTGAGGATTCACTGACTTAGGATTGAAAGCAGTTAAAGCACTAGTTAAAGAAGCTAAAACACCCATTGGATGAGCCGTTTTTGGAAAACCATCAATGATGTTTTTCATTTCCTCGTTAACTAAAGTATATTTACGAATATCGTTTTCGAATTTTTCTAATTGGGCTGCCGTTGGAAGTTCTCCAAAAATCAACAAATAAGAAACTTCTAGAAAATCAGCTTTATCTGCTAAATCTTCGATTGAATATCCTCTGTAACGTAAAATTCCTTCTTCACCATCTAAGAAAGTAATTTCACTTGTACATGAACCTGAGTTTTTATAACCCGGATCAATAGTAATAGCACCAGATGCACTACGCAACTTGTCTATGTCGATAGCAACCTCATTCTCAGTTCCCACAATTACTGGAAACTCATACTTTTTGCCATCAAGCTCTAATATTGCAGTTTTTGACATATTATTTATATGATATTTTATGATAAAATTAATGTGAATTGCGAATTTAACAAATAATAATCAAACAATAAAGAAAATATCTATAATTTATGGTTAAATAATATACATAAAAAATCCTGCTGTAAAATACTACAACAGGATTTAAAAATGATATCTAAAAGTGATTATTTTTTTACTTTAAAAGCATTTACACCAGGAAAATAAGCTACATCAGCTAATTCTTCTTCAATGCGTAATAATTGATTGTATTTTGCCATACGATCTGAACGAGAAGCCGAACCCGTTTTGATTTGTCCACAGTTTAATGCAACTGCTAAATCTGCAATCGTGTTATCTTCTGTTTCTCCAGAACGGTGTGACATTACCGAAGTATATCCAGCGTTATGCGCCATATTTACTGCTGCAATCGTTTCTGTTAACGTTCCGATTTGGTTTACTTTAATCAAAATTGAATTTGCGATAGATTGACTAATTCCGCGAGATAATCTTTCTACATTAGTTACGAATAAATCGTCACCCACTAATTGAACTTTATCACCGATTTTTTCAGTTAATAATTTCCAACCTTCCCAATCGTCTTCGTACATTCCGTCTTCGATAGAAATAATTGGATATTTTTCTGTTAATTCTGCTAAGTAAGAAGCCTGCTCTTCAGAAGTTCTGATTTTTCCTGTTTCACCCTCAAATTTAGTGTAATCGTATTTTCCGTTCACATAAAATTCTGAAGCCGCACAGTCTAAAGCAATCATTACATCATCACCAAAAGTGTAACCAGCATTTGTAACTGCTAATTTGATTGAATCTAAAGCGTCTTCTGTTCCACCGGCTAAATTTGGAGCAAATCCACCTTCGTCACCTACTGCTGTAGATAAATTTCTATCGTGTAATACTTTTTTAAGGTTGTGGAAAATTTCAGTTCCCATTTGCATTGCATGAGTAAAATCTTTTGCTTTAACTGGCATAATCATGAACTCTTGAAAAGCAATTGGAGCATCAGAATGCGAACCTCCGTTGATAATGTTCATCATTGGAACTGGTAACGTATTCGCAGAAACACCACCAACATAACGATATAAAGGCATTCCTAATTCGTTAGCCGCAGCTTTTGCAACTGCCAAAGAAACTCCTAAAATAGCATTAGCCCCTAAGTTCGATTTGTTTGCTGATCCGTCTAAATCAATCATCATTTTGTCGATTAAATTTTGTTCGAAAACCGACATTCCTACAATCGCCTCAGCAATTTTTGTATTTACATTTTCAGCTGCTTTTAAAACACCTTTCCCCATGAAAGCTTTACCGCCATCACGAAGCTCTACAGCCTCATGTTCACCAGTTGATGCACCACTTGGAACAGCCGCTCTTCCTAAAATTCCGTTATCTGTAACTACATCAACTTCGATTGTTGGATTTCCACGCGAATCTAAAATTTGTCTTGCGTGAACTTTGATAATTATACTCATTTTATATTTTTTTAAGTTGTTATTTTTTGAATAATAACAAATTTATAATTTAAACTATAATGATATTGAAAAACTCAAAAAACTTATAAACGATAACGTTTTAGTTGCTTGCAGTTTTTATGTTTTCGATAAATTGGTCAAATAAATAACTTGAGTCGTGCGGTCCAGGACTTGCTTCTGGATGATATTGAACTGAGAAACAGTTTTTCGATTTCATTCGCATTCCAGCCACAGTTCCGTCATTCAAATGTTCGTGTGTTAATTCAAAGTCAGGATGTTTGTCTAATTCTTCTCTTACAATAGCAAAACCATGATTTTGAGAGGTAATTTCACCTTTTCCTGTAATCACATTTTTAACTGGATGATTAATTCCACGGTGACCGTTGAACATTTTATAAGTTGAAATCCCATTAGCTAATCCAATGATTTGGTGCCCTAAACAAATTCCGAACAAAGGTTTGTTCTCGTTTAAAATTTGTTTTGCTACTTCTTGAGCTGTTTCTAAAGGCTCAGGATCACCAGGTCCGTTTGATAAGAAATACCCATCAGGATTGAATGCCTTCAAATCTTCAAAAGAAGCGTTGTAAGGGAAAACTTTAATGTAACAATCTCTCTTCGCTAAGTTTCTAAGAATATTCGTTTTGATTCCTAAATCTAATGCTGAAATTTTATATTTAGCAGTTTCTTCACCAAAGAAATATGGTTCTTTTGTTGAAACTTTAGAAGCCAGTTCCAAACCATTCATATCTGGAACTTGTGCTAATCTTTCTTTTAACTCTTCAATTGGAGTTCCATCCGTACAAATAACAGCATTCATAGCGCCATTATCTCTGATGTAACTTACTAATGCTCTTGTATCAACATCTGAAATTACGATAAGATTTTGTTTGCTTAAATAATCAAACAAACTTTCGGTAGCATCTACGCGTGAATAATTAAAGCTGAAGTTTTTACAAACTAATCCTGAAATTTTTACTGAATCTGATTCCACTTCTTTCTCGTTTACTCCATAATTCCCAATGTGTGCATTGGTAGTAACCATGATTTGCCCGAAGTAAGAAGGATCTGTAAAAATTTCTTGATAACCTGTAGTTCCAGTATTAAAAGCGACTTCACCAAAAGTAACCCCTTCAATTCCGATTGATTTTCCGTGAAAAATAGTACCGTCTTTAAGAAGTAAAACGGCCTTAGAGCGATTGTTGTATTTCATTGCGTTGTGTTGTTGTGGTTGCAAATTTAGTTATAAAAGTTGTTTTTAGAAAATGTTTGAATCGTAAAACCAAAAAAAAAGGATAAACTTAAAAAAGTCTATCCTTATTATTTTCACATGAATGGTTTCATGATTATTCTGTAGCTTCAGTATTTTCAGAAGTTTCAGATGCTGGAGCTTCAGGAGTACCTTCAGCTTTTTTAGCTTTTCCACGACGAGTCGTTTTCTTAACTTCTTTTTTACCACCATTGTACAATGTATTGAAATCTACTAATTCGATCATTGCCATATCAGCGTTATCTCCTAAACGGTTACCTAACTTGATGATACGAGTGTATCCTCCTGGACGGTCACCTACTTTAGCAGCAACTTCTCTGAAAAGTTCTGTAACTGCATATTTGTTTCTTAAGTAAGAAAAACAAATACGACGGTTGTGAGTAGTATCTTCTTTTGATTTTGTAACTAATGGTTCAACAAATTGTTTTAAAGCTTTCGCTTTAGCAACAGTAGTGTTGATACGTTTATGTTCGATTAAAGAACAAGCCATGTTAGCTAACATTGCAGCTCTATGTCCTTTTTGTCTACTTAAATGATTGAATTTTTTTCCGTGTCTCATGACGTCTTTTGTTTATCTTCATCTTGCATCAATCCTTTAATAGGAGCGCAAAATATGAAGCAATTATTCTTTATCTAACTTGTATTTAGCTAAATCCATACCGAAAGTAAGGTTTTTATTTGCCACTAACTCATCTAATTCAGTTAATGATTTTTTACCAAAATTACGGAACTTCATTAAGTCGTTCTTGTTGAAAGAAACTAAATCACCTAATGTATCAACTTCAGCCGCTTTTAAACAATTTAATGCTCTAACAGATAAGTCCATATCAACTAATTTAGTTTTCAATAACTGTCTCATGTGAAGAGATTCTTCGTCATAAGACTCAGTTTGAGCAATTTCATCTGCCTCAAGAGTAATTCTTTCATCAGAGAACAACATAAAGTGGTGGATTAACGTCTTAGCTGCTTCAGTTAATGCATCTTTAGGATGGATAGAACCATCTGTAATGATTTCAAAAACTAATTTTTCGTAATCTGTTTTTTGTTCCACACGGAAATTCTCAATAGAATATTTTACGTTCTTTACTGGTGTGTAAATAGAATCTGTAAAAATAGTTCCTATTGGAGCGTTTGATTTTTTGTTCTCTTCAGCTGGAACATATCCTCTACCTTTTTCGATAGAAAGTTCCATGTTGATAGATGTTTTGCTGTCTAAATTACAGATAACTAAATCTGGATTTAAAACTTGAAAACCAGAGATGAATTTTTGAAAATCACCTGCAGTAATTTTATCTTTTCCAGAAAGAGCGATAGAAACAGATTCGTTATCGATATCTTCAATTTGACGTTTGAAACGTACTTGTTTAAGATTTAAAATAATTTCTGTTACATCTTCAACTACACCA
>NZ_JAIWOF010000143.1 GCF_020217025.1 Flavobacterium sp.
CCTCCAGATGAACGTCCTTCACCACCTCCCATTGGGTGATCAACCGGGTTCATTGCTACTGGTCTTGTTCTTGGTCTTCTACCTAACCATCTTGATCTACCAGCTTTACCTGATACGATTAATTGGTGGTCTGAGTTAGAAACAGCTCCAATTGTAGCCATACAAGTTAACAAGATTAATCTTGTTTCTCCAGAAGGCATTTTAATTGTTGCATATTTTCCATCTCTTGCCATTAACTGAGCGAAAGTTCCTGCTGAACGAGCGATTACAGCTCCTTGACCTGGTCTTAATTCGATACACGAAATAACAGTTCCTAGAGGAATTTTACTTAAAGGCATTGCATTTCCAATTTCTGGAGACGCTTCTTCACCTGAAACTACAGTTTGTCCAACTTGTAATCCATTTTGCGCAATGATGTAAGTTTTAGCTCCATCTGCATAATACAATAATGAAATAAATGCTGAACGATTTGGATCATACTCGATTGTTTTAACTGTTGCTGGAATCCCAACTTTAGCTCTTTTAAAATCAATAATACGATACTTTTGTTTGTGACCACCGCCTGTATAACGCATGGTCATTTTTCCTTGACTATTTCTACCTCCAGAGTTTTTTTTCGGTGCGATCAAAGAACGCTCCGGCTTATCAGTTGTAATAGTGTCAAAGCTATTAACAACTCTAAATCGCTGACCCGGGGTAATAGGTTTTAATTTTCTAACTGACATTTTCTATTAGATATTAGTATAAAAATCTATTGTTTCTCCCTCTTGTACTTGAACAACTGCTTTTTTGTAAGCATTTGTTTTACCACTGATTAAACCACTTTTGGTATATTTAACACTTCTATCAGCTCTATAGTTCATTGTATTAACTGCTACTACATTCACTCCAAAAGTTGCCTCAACAGCATTTTTGATTTGAATTTTATTTGCATTTTTAGCAACTACAAAACCAAAACGGTTAAAAACTTCACCATCTTTAGTTATTTTTTCAGTTATAATAGGCTTAATTATGATGCTCATAATCTTATTATTTACTTAAATTAGCTTCAATTCCGTCTACTGCACCCTCTAAAAGAACTAAACTTTTTGCATTTAAAATTGCATAAGTACTTAATTCTGAAGTGGTTACAACGCTAGACGCTTTTAAATTGCGTGACGACAAATATACATTTTTATTTGTATCGCCCAACACAAATAAAGATTTTTTATTCTCTAACCCTAAAGCTTTCAATACGTTAATGAAATTTTTAGTGTTTGGTGTTTCAAATGTAAAATCTTCAACTACTACTAAATTTGACTCATTTACTTTTAAAGACAAAGCTGATTTACGAGCTAATCTTTTTAAGTTTTTGTTCAATTTGAATGAGTAGCTTCTTGGTCTAGGTCCAAAAACTGTACCTCCACCTTTAAACAAAGGATTTTTAGCAGATCCTGCACGAGCAGTACCTGTACCTTTTTGTTTTTTAATTTTACGAGTACTTCCTGCAACCTCAGCTCTTTCTTTAGCTTTGTGAGTACCTTGTCTTTGATTAGCCAAATATTGCTTTACATCTAAGTAAACAGCATGTTTATTAGGCTCAATTGCGAAAACTGAATCAGAAAGTTGAACTTTTCTTCCAGTTTCTTTTCCGTTGATATCTAAAACTTTTACTTCCATTACTTCTGAATGATTACATAAGAGTTTTTGTGTCCAGGAATTGCTCCTTTAACCAAAAGTAAGTTCTTTTCAGTAACTACTTTTAAAACTCTAAGGTTTTGTACTGTTACATTATCTCCTCCCATTCTTCCAGCCATACGCATTCCTTTGAATACTCTAGATGGATAAGATGAAGCTCCTACAGAACCAGGCGCTCTTAAACGATTGTGTTGACCGTGTGTCGCTTGTCCAACACCGCCAAAACCATGACGTTTTACAACCCCTTGGAATCCTTTTCCTTTAGAAACTCCCACAACATCAACAAATTCACCTTCAGCGAATAAGTCAACAGCGATTACATCGCCTAATTTGTACTCCTCTTCAAAACCTTTGAATTCAACGACTTTCTTCTTCGCAGCTGTTCCCGCTTTCTTAAAGTGACCTAACTCAGCTTTAATTGAACGTTTTTCAGCTTTGTCATCGAAACCTAACTGAATAGCAGAATATCCGTCTACTTCATTGGTTCTGACTTGGGTAACAACGCATGGACCACACTCGATTACAGTACAAGGAATATTTTTCCCGTTCTCATCAAAGATGCTAGTCATGCCAATTTTTCTTCCGATTAACCCAGACATATTAAACTAATTATTAATTAAACTCTTATTTATAATACAAATAGTATTTGCACACTACTCATTTTGAGGGTGCAAATATATAAATTATTTTTTAATTATCGCAAAAATAAATAGTTAAGCAAAATTTACTTTAAAAAAGCACTTTTTACTCACTAAAAATGATAAGAAAAAAACCGTAATGCTTTCACATTAACGGTTTTTTATTTGATCATTGCTTTTTTGCAACGGTGTTTATCACACTTTAATTTCTACTTCAACTCCTGAAGGTAACTCTAATTTCATTAAAGCATCGATAGTTTTAGAAGAAGAACTGTAGATATCTAACAATCTCTTATAAGAACTTAATTCGAATTGCTCTCTTGATTTTTTGTTAACGTGTGGAGAACGTAATACAGTAAAAATCTTTTTGTGTGTTGGTAATGGAATTGGACCCGTTACCACAGCACCTGTACTTTTTACAGTCTTAACGATTTTCTCAGCAGATTTATCTACTAAGTTATGATCGTATGATTTTAATTTTATTCTGATTTTTTGACTCATTTTCTTAAAAATTAAGCGTTACCTTTTGCTTTTTTGATTACAGCTTCTGAAATATTAGAAGGTGTTTCTTCATAGTGAGAAAACTCCATTGTAGATGTAGCCCTACCAGAAGACAATGTTCTTAATGTAGTAACATAACCAAACATTTCTGATAAAGGAACATTAGCTTTAATAGTTTTAGCACCATTTCTATCACCCATATCATTTACTTGACCTCTACGACGGTTCAAGTCACCTACGATATCACCCATGTTTTCTTCAGGAGTAATAACTTCAATTTTCATGATTGGCTCAAGAATAACAGCTCCTGCAGCTTTAGCCACTTCTTTATATCCCATTTTCGCAGCTAATTCAAAAGAAAGAGCATCAGAATCCACAGGGTGGAAAGATCCGTCTAATAAAGTCACTTTTAAACTATCTACTGCATATCCTGCTAAAGGACCTGCTTTCATAGCTTCTCTGAAACCTTTTTCAACAGCTGGAATATATTCTTTTGGTACGTTACCACCTTTAACTTCATTAACAAACTGTAATCCCATAGGAGCTTTACCGTCTACTAAATCAGCAGGTTCTAAACGGAATACGATATCACCAAATTTACCACGACCTCCAGATTGCTTTTTATAAGTTTCTCTGTGTTGTGCAGCTTTTGTGAACGCTTCTTTATATTCTACTTGTGGCTCACCTTGGTTAACCTCAACTTTAAACTCACGTTTCATACGATCAACAAGGATATCTAAGTGTAACTCACCCATACCTGAAATAATCGTTTGACCTGAAGCCTCATCAGTTCTAACTGTAAACGTTGGATCTTCTTCAGCTAATTTAGCTAAAGCCATACCCATTTTATCAACGTCAGCTTTTGTTTTAGGCTCAATCGCGATACCAATTACAGGATCAGGGAATTTCATTGACTCAAGAATAATTGGGTGTTTTTCATCACACATTGTATCTCCAGTCTTGATATCTTTAAATCCTACAGCAGCACCAATATCTCCAGCCTCAATATATTCGATTGGATTTTGTTTGTTAGCATGCATTTGGTAGATACGAGAAATTCTTTCTTTGTTTCCTGAACGTGTATTCAAGATGTAAGAACCAGCATCTAAACGACCTGAATAAGCACGGAAGAAAGCTAAACGACCAACGTAAGGGTCAGTAGCAATTTTAAATGCTAAAGCCGCGAAAGGCTCTTTTGTATCAGGGCGACGGATAATTTTCTTTTGGTCTTCTTCTAATAAATCAGCATCATCAGGGTGAATTCCTTCGATACCTTCTTTATCTAATGGAGATGGTAAATACTTACAAACTGCATCTAACATAAATTGAACTCCTTTGTTTTTGAAAGAAGAACCAGCAATCATAGGAATGATAGCCATATCGATTGTAGCAGCACGTAAAGCATTGTTGATTTCTTCCTCAGTAATTGAGTTTTCATCTTCCATATACTTTTCTAATAAGTTTTCGTCGTAAGTAGCAATCTCTTCAATTAAAATTGAACGATACTCTTTTACTTCGTCAACCATATCAGCAGGAATGTCGATAATATCGAAAGTAGCACCTTGAGTTTCATCATGCCATACAATAGCTTGATTTTTAACTAAGTCAACTACCCCTCTGAAATCAGCTTCTTCACCAATTGGTAAAGTAATCGCTACTGCGTTTGATTTCAACATATCTTTTACTTGCTGACAAACTCCTAAGAAGTTAGAACCTTGACGGTCCATTTTGTTTACGAATCCCATACGTGGAACTCTATATTGATCAGCTAATCTCCAGTTAGTTTCAGATTGAGGCTCAACACCATCAACCGCACTAAATAAGAACACTAAACCATCTAATACACGTAACGAACGGTTTACCTCTACTGTAAAGTCAACGTGACCAGGAGTATCGATAATGTTAAAGTGATACGATTTAGATTCTGGTAAAACTTTACCTTGGTTTGTTGGAAAATTCCACTCACAAGTTGTTGCAGCAGAAGTAATTGTAATACCTCTTTCTTGCTCTTGCGCCATCCAGTCCATTGTTGCAGCACCATCGTGTACTTCACCAATTTTGTGTGATTTTCCTGTATAGAATAAGATACGCTCAGTTGTTGTTGTTTTACCAGCATCAATGTGAGCAGCAATTCCAATATTTCTTGTATATTTTAAATCTCTAGCCATTTCTATACGAATTAAAATCTAAAGTGAGAGAATGCTTTATTAGCATCTGCCATTTTGTGAGTATCCATTCTTTTCTTAACAGCAGCACCTTCTTCTTTAGCCGCAGCTAAAATTTCAGAAGCTAATTTTCCTGCCATTGATTTTTCGTTTCTTCTTCTTGCATAAAGAATCATCCATTTGATAGCATAAGAAATCTTTCTATCTGGACGAATTTGCATTGGAATTTGGAATGTAGCTCCACCCACTCTACGTGAACGAACTTCTACGTGAGGCATAACATTAGTTAATGCATCTTTCCAAATCTCTAAAGCAGTTTTTTCTGCATCTTGCTTTTTAGTTTCAACGATTTCTAATGCATCATAGAAAACTTTAAAAGCTGTTGATTTTTTACCATCCCACATTAAGTTATTCACAAAACGTGTTACTAACTGATCGTTAAATTTCGGATCCGGTAAAAGGGGTCTTTTTTTGGCCGCTCTTTTTCTCATGTCTTTTCTTTAAAAGATTTTTAAATTACTTTTTCTTTCCAGTTGGTGCAGGTGCTTGTCCTGGTTTTGGACGTTTTGCCCCATACTTAGATCTACGTTGTGTTCTTCCTGCAACACCCGCAGTATCTAATGCTCCACGTACGATGTGGTAACGTACACCTGGTAAATCTTTTACTCTTCCACCTCTAACTAATACTATCGAGTGCTCTTGTAGATTGTGACCTTCTCCAGGAATGTATGCATTCACCTCGTTACCGTTTGTTAAACGAACCCTAGCTACCTTTCTCATTGCTGAGTTTGGTTTTTTAGGAGTTGTTGTGTAAACACGAGTACACACACCTCTTCTTTGAGGACAAGAATCTAAAGCAGCCGATTTACTCTTCTTAGTTATTTGGGTTCTCCCTGTTCTTACTAATTGTTGAATTGTTGGCATAATTAAATACTAAAAAATTTTACTGTTTAAAATTCCCGCTTTTTACGGGGTTGCAAATGTAGGAATTATTTTTTACTTTCCAAATCATAATTTATTAATTTTCAATGCAATTGTAATTTTGCAGTATTTTGATTGGTATTGAGTTACAAAAAAGAAAGATCAAAATTCCGATGAATTGTTGCATTAGATTCTGAAACAAGTTCAGAATGACAAAGTAGATATAAAATTTATTTTACTTTTTTTCGTTTCTTTACCGCTATGAAATTACTCTTGGGTTTACTACTGTTTTTTTGTTTCCAATTTTCGTTGGGACAAAATTTCTATTTAAACATAAAAGGAGCTTCGGAAATTGAAAACAAAACCATTGATAGTTTACAATACGAAATCAAACACGCTTCGGTGGCTTCTATTTTAGAAGAACAAAAACGTTTTGAAAACAAGTTAACGAATCAAGGCTTTTTTGATTGGCAGTTATTGGAACAGAAAAAAGTAAACGATAGCAGTTTTGTTTTCAAATACAATTTGGGAAATTCGATAAAAAACAACACAATATATATAGGTAAACTTTCTGCCCAAGAAAAATCGTTGTTGCAATTAGAAAGTGATTCGTTAATTATTGCCACGAATGAAGTGGAGAATTTTATGAAAAGTAAAATCGCTTTATTGGAAAAGAAAGGTTATTCATTAGCGAATTTGCAATTGATTAATCAGCAAAAAAATGAAAATAGTTTGTTTTCTGAATTGCTACTAAAACTCAATGCTAAAAGAAATATTACCGATTTAGTCATTGTAGGTTATGATAAATTTCCAGCTGGGATTAAAAAAGCAATTACCAAGAAAGCCAAAAAAGCTACTTTCAACCAAGACAATTTAAAACAGATTAACGATACTTTTGACAAATTACAATTCGTTAATCAAATCAAATACCCAGAAATTTTATTCACCACCGATTCGACAAAGATTTTTGTCTATGTTGAAAAATCGAAACCTAACAAATTTGATGGTTTTATCGGATTTTCTAATGACGATAAAAGTAAATTAACTTTTAATGGCTATTTAGATTTGCAATTGCAAAACATTTTAAACACCGGAGAAAAATTCAATTTGTACTGGAAAAACGATGGCAACAAACAAACTTCGTTTAACATCGGAACCGAATTGCCGTATATTTTTAAAACTCCGATTGGAATTAAAGCGAATTTGAGAATTTTTAAACAGGATTCCACTTTTCAGAATACCATGACCGATTTGAATTTGGGTTACTATTTCGCTTACAACACGAAAGCTTTTGTAGGGTATCAAAAAACAACTTCTGTTGATATTCAAAATACCAATTCATTTAGTTTGAATGATTTCACCAACACCTTTTTAACCTCGAGTTTTGAACATCTTGAGTTAAATCCTGATAGTTTTATTTTTCCCGAAAAATCAAAAGTTTTTGTAAAATTTGGAACAGGAAATCGAACGATTGCATTACAAAAAACGAGTCAGTTTTTTACACAATTAGATATGAATTACAATTTAAATCTAAATTCCAAAAACAGTATTTTTGTTCGAAATCAGACTTTTTATTTACAAAGTGATGACTATATAATTAACGAACTTTTTCGATTTGGAGGAATTAATTCGATTAGAGGTTTTAACGAAAATAGTTTGCAAGCGAATGCTTTTACCGGAATCATAGCGGAATATCGTTATTTATTAGCTTCTAATTTATATCTACATTCTATTACCGATTTTGGCTATTTCCAAGACAAAACTACTAACATTGAAGACCGATTATTAGGCTTAGGTTTTGGATTTGGATTATTTACCAAAAATGGTTTGTTCAATTTAGTTTATGCTAATGGAAGCACGAGCGAACAAGCGATAAAACTTTCGAATTCTATTGTGCATATTAGTTTTAAAACGAATTTCTAATTCACTAAATTAGAAACACTCCAAAAATCAAACTAAAATCCTATCTTTGCACCATGGAAAAAGACAACCAAATATTCGGGATTAGAGCAATAATTGAAGCAATTAACGCTAAAAAGGAGATTGATAAAGTATTCGTTCAAAAAGATGCGCAAGGCGACTTGATGCAGGATTTGATGAAGACAATGAAAAGAAACAACATCAACTTCTCCTACGTTCCTGTTGAAAAACTAAACCGATTAACTCCAAATAATCACCAAGGTGCGGTGGCAACCATTGCTCCTATTTCTTTTGTTTCATTAGAAACTATGGTTGAAAGTGTTATTGAAAGTGGTAAAAAACCTTTATTCCTAATTTTAGATCAATTGTCAGATGCGCGTAACTTTGGCGCCATCATCAGAACTGCAGAATGTACGGGTGTTGATGGAATCATTATCCAAAAACAAGGCTCAGCTCCTGTGAATGGCGATACCGTTAAAACTTCGGCTGGAGCAGTTTTTAATGTTCCGATTTGTAAAGTAGATCATATTAAAGACGCTATTTTCTATTTACAAGGAAGCGGCATCAAAACCGTTGCTGCCACTGAAAAAACAGAGCAACATATTTATGACATCAACTTCAACGAAGGCGTTGCGATTATTATGGGTAGCGAAGACAGAGGTGTTAATCCTTCGGTATTAAAAATTGTAGATGAAAAAGCAAAATTACCAATGTTTGGAACTATCGAATCTTTAAATGTTTCGGTGGCTTGTGGTGCTTTTTTGTATGAAGCTTTGAGACAGAGAATGTAGTTTTAAAATCGAGAAAATGAAAAAAATACTTATTTATATATTGTCTATAATAGCTATCGTCCTTTTAGTTAACTTTATTTACATAAATTTTATTTCAAACATTTCTAACCCAGACAATTTAGAAAGTCTTGAAGAAAAATCTATTGAAGAAATTAAAAAACAAATGAAAGACCCTAGTAGTTTTGAATTTATTAGTTTTGAATTAGATTTAATGAAAACAGATTTAGAAGAAATCAAAATGAAAGAAAATCTTGGCGAACTTCATAAAAAAGGAGAAATCAAATACTACAAACTAAGATTTAGAGGTAAAAACTCTTTTGGCGCATTAGATATTAGTGAAGTTTACATTAGAACAAATGATAATCTCTATTTTTTAGGATTAGAAGAATAAATAAAAATCTCTACTTCTTCCCACCCAAAAACTCATACACCACTTTCATAGAAGAATTGAAGTATTCTCTAATTACTTCTTCTGGTTTTGGTGGTGGATTGAAATTTCCTTTTTCATCGAAATTTTTCATAAAAGGGTCGAGTTCTGGATTGAAATCGGGTTTTTCCCATTCGTAGAAAATTGTTTTTCCAAATTGTGGCGTTTTCAAAACCAATGCTAAAGCCAATCCAACGAGAAATCCGGCTAAATGTCCTTCCCACGAAATACCTTCTTTTACATTGGGAAACATGTACCAAACGCTTCCACCGTATAAAATTACTATGGTGAATGATAAAGCAACTAATCGGTAATATTTGGTAAAGATTCCTTTGAAGAAAATAAAACTCACCAAAGCATAGATTAATCCACTAGCACCGATATGATAACTTGATCTTCCTAGTAACCAAGTTCCCAATCCTGAAAAGAGAATCCCTAAAAACAACACCACAAACGATTGTTCTTTGTAGAAATATCTCAATATTGGCAACAACACTAATAAAGCAAAGGAATTATTAGCCAAGTGTTCAATATCACCATGCAAAAATGGACTAAATAAAATTCCTTTTAATCCATACACTTCTCTTGGATAAATTCCAAAATGCGATAAATTATGTTGAAATTGTAATTCGTACCAAAAGACCAACCATAGCGTCAATACAAAAAATAACGGTAATAAAATGACCGCTTTTGTAAACTGAAAAGGATTATCGTGCTGTTTTTCCATATTGATTTGAATTCAAAGATAAAGCCAAAAATATTTCTATGCACATTTGTCATAAAATTGTAATTTTACGTCATGAATCAACCATTAGCCGAACGCATTCGCCCACAACAATTATCGGATTACATCAGCCAATTGCATTTAGTTGGACCTGAGGGTTCATTAACGCAACAAATTGCCAAAGGATTAATTCCAAGTTTGATTTTATGGGGACCACCCGGAACCGGAAAAACTAC
>NZ_JAIWOF010000144.1 GCF_020217025.1 Flavobacterium sp.
CTTAGCTCAAATTATGGCGCAAGAAAGTAAACGTCCGTTTTACCAACTGAGTGCGATACATTCTGGTGTAAAAGACATTCGTGAGGTAATTGAAAAAGCGAAACAAAGCAGTGGTTTATTCACAGCTAAAAATCCGATTTTATTTATTGATGAGATTCATCGTTTTTCTAAATCCCAACAAGATTCTTTGTTGGCTGCGGTGGAAAAAGGTTGGGTAACTTTGATTGGAGCTACTACCGAAAATCCGAGTTTTGAGGTTATTCCCGCTTTATTGTCAAGATGTCAGGTTTATGTTTTGAACGCGTTTACCAAAGACGATTTAGAAGCTTTATTGCATCGTGCAATGAAGACTGATGTTCAACTTCAAAATAAAGACATTCAATTAAAAGAAACCGAAGCTTTGTTAAGACTTTCTGGTGGTGATGGAAGAAAATTATTGAATATTTTCGAATTGGTAATTAATGCAACCGAAAGCGATATCATTGAAATTACGAATGAAAAAGTAATGCAATTGGTACAAAAAAATACAGTACTGTATGACAAAACAGGTGAACAACATTACGATATTGTTTCCGCATTCATAAAATCTATTCGTGGAAGCGACCCGAATGGTGCGGTGTATTGGCTAGCTCGAATGATTGAAGGTGGAGAAGATGTAAAATTCATCGCCCGAAGAATGCTGATTTTAGCAAGTGAAGATATCGGAAACGCAAATCCTACAGCTTTTATCATGGCAAATAATGCTTTTCAAGCGGTGGCAACTATTGGTTATCCTGAAAGTCGCATTATTTTGAGTCAATGTGCGATTTATTTGGCGACTTCGGCAAAAAGTAATGCCAGTTATATGGCAATTGGAAAAGCACAACAAATGGTAAAACAAACTGGTGATTTACCTGTTCCAATTCACTTAAGAAACGCGCCAACTAAATTAATGAAAGAATTAGGCTACGGTGAAGAATACAAATATTCACACGACTTCCCCAATAACTTTGCCGAACAAGAATTTTTACCTACCGAAATTTCAGAGACTAAGTTCTTTGAGCCAGGTGAAAATGCTCGTGAAAAAGAATTACGTCAGTTTTTAAAGAATCGTTGGAAAGATAAATATGGGTATTAATTAGAATTTTACTTCCACTTTCTCTGAATATACTTTACCTTCAAAATCATATTCAAAAAACCAACCACTATTTTTCTTTATTAATACACCTTTAAAAATATCCTTAGAAGCAATAAAAACATTTTCTAATGATGTACTATGTAGTATTAAAACAATGTTATTTGTATGATTAATTAAATTGTATCCTGTTTCTGTTGGAAGTGCACGAAGCTGAGACACATCAATAATTGTATTAGGTTTTGCAATTGGCTCTTTTACAACAACCTCTTTTGAAGTTTCAGGTGTTTTAACAAAATTATTTTTAAACTTTAAATTCCCTTTTAAAGAGTTTAAAGCAATTCTAAAAGCCTCATTATATGCTTTAACAAATTCTTTTTCTTTACTCGTTCCGTATTCACTAAAAAAAAGAACGTTATTATAACAATCTTTTATTTCAATGTTTACACTTTTTGCTAAAAACTTCTTCTCTTCATTAGCATCAACAAACAAAGCTAAACATCTATTTTTTGCTAACTCTTCAGGCAAAATATCCGAAGCAAAATACACTTGAAAACCTTGGCTCTCAAAAAATGACTTTGTAAGTGTATTCAAATTAAACCTGTTATCTTCATTAAAAATGCTAAATCTTTTAGGAACAATCACATATTTATAACTTTCCTGAGCAAAAGAAAAAGCACTTAAAAATAGTGCCATAATTACAACAACTTTCTTCATAACTATAATATATTTTTTAATTCTAATAAATGTTTTACTTGAAAGACTGTGTGTTCTACTTCAATATTTTGTTCGTTGAAAAACACTGCTTCTATGCCTGCTTCTTGTGCTCCAATGATATCGGCTTCGTAACTATCGCCTATCATTAAGCTTTCTTCTTTTGAAGCTTTTGCCAAAGATAAGGCAAAATCGAATATGTTTCGATGTGGTTTTTTAACTCCTGCCATTTCGGAATTGGTAATCGTTTCAAAATAATGATCAATATTGGAATTCTTCATTTTTTTGGTTTGAACCGATGCAAATCCGTTAGTAATAATATGCAATTGATATTTTGGTTTTAGATAATCCAATAACTCAATAGCGCCATCAAAAAGATGATTGTATTCGGGTAAATATTTGATGTATTCTTCTGATAAGTGATGAATCATTTCATCAGAAACTTCAAAATTCAAGGCATCGAAAACGTCTTTTAAACGATAATAACGTAAATCTTCGTGTGAGATTTGATTCACTTGGTACAATTTCCAATAATGTTGGTTTCTTGGAATGTAAATATTCAGAAAATCGGATAATTCAATATCAAAACCTTGCTGTTTGAAAATCGTATCAAAGGCAAAACCTGAATTTTTATCGAAATCCCAAAGCGTGTGATCTAAATCAAAAAAGAGATGTTTTTTGTGTTGAAATGAATGCAATGCTATATGTTTGAATGATTAAAAAAAGCCCAAACGAATGGGCTTCCAAATTATTTGCTTTGAGAGATAATTACAGCGTCTTCGATATGATAAATCCAATCTTCAACGTCAGTTTCGTTATATCTAAAAGTTCCTTTTAAGGTTACATAAGTATCGGTTTTTAACTTTGGAAAAGCACCACCTTTAAATTTGATTCCAGCAATAGTCTCTGGTCCAGATTTTCCACAGAAGAAACAAGCTGCGAATACGTTTTTACTCAACGCATAGTTTTTGTTATCGATTGGTACAATAAATCCGCTCATGAAAACGGTTTTCTTTTGCATCATTTTCAATTTCATGTTCACTTGTGGGAATTCTACTTCACCATAAGTTGCGTGTTTTTTACGAACGTATTTAATATCACCTAACATTTTCCATGTCAATGTATCTGATGATATAGATGATTTGTTAGTAGTTTTTTCAATTGAAGTTGTACGATCTGAAAAGCTCATCATCGAAATAAAAACGACTAAAGCCAAACTTAATTTAATATAATTACGCATTTGCTAATGTTTTTGAAATATTTAAATTGTATGCTTTTATAGCTGGAATTAACGCTGCAATAAAGCCTACAAATATAGTTAGTAAAAATAAGGTTCCCTCTTTCTCCCAAATAAATTCGTATGGATTGAAACTCATTTTGAAATCTTCTTCGGCTGAGTTTGATAACATACTTAATCCTACCCTTCCCAAAATCGTACCAAAGACAAATCCAACCACACATAAAAGTAAACTTTCTATCATGACGACTTTTAAAAGTTGTAATCTTTTGGCTCCGTTAACACGCATTAAAGCAAATTCGTTTTCGCGTTCTTTCAAAGTATTGTAAAGTGCGATGAAAATCGAAATTCCTGAAATCAACATGATTCCGTATGCCAAATATTGCAATGCTGAAATTCCAATTCCGAATAAAGAAAACAAACGATTCACTTCTATAGCTGGTGAAGCGACTTGCATTTTAGTATTTTGTACGATGATTCTTGGCCAAGTTACAATTCCCATTTTATTGCGGAATTTTAGTAAAACCGCTGTGATTTCCATTCCGGGTTCATCTAAAGTCATATCAACTTCTTCATGATGTTCTTCACCTTCTACATGAACGGGACCTTCTTCGCCGTGAGCGGGATTTACTTCTTCACCATGACTGCCGTGCATTTGCCAAACACTTGGAATTGTACATAAAATTAAATTATCGACTACTTTTCCTGTTGGTTTTGCAATTCCGACAACTTTATATCCGTAATGTTCATGCACTTCTCCTTCTGCTGCATCACCATGGGAACCAAAGAATTCATCACCAATTTTCAAACTTAATTTTTGAGCGATATCACTTCCGATTACGACTTCGAAGTTTTTTTCGAATAGTTTCCCTTCGGATATTTCAGCTCCGTATTTTTCTAAATAATCGGAAGTTGTTCCTAAGATTTTATAACCACGGTAATTATCTCCAAATGCTAAAGGAATCGCTTTTTTAACAAAAGGATGTTGCATCCAAACTTTTGCCGAATCGTAACTAATATTTCCTGTTGGAGAATCTACTTGGTAAACTGCAGATAAAATCAATTGCAATGGACTTCCTTGCGCGCCCATTACCAAATCAACACCATCAATATTGCTTGAGAATTTTTCTTCAAATTGCTTTTCGACTAAAACCAGAGTCGTAATAATCGCGACACTTGAGGTTAGCAAAACAACGCTCAAGATGGTATTTAATGGTTTGAACCATATATTTTTCCATGCTAATTTTGCTATCATATCAAGGTAATTTTATTGATAAATCTTTCTTTAATTCGGTTGTCGTGCGTAACGATTAGCAAAGCCGCTTTGTATTCTTTTGATAATGAAGTCAACAATTCGATTACTTTCTCTGCATTTTTATCATCTAAACTTGATGTAGGCTCGTCTGCTAACAACACTTTTGGTTCGTTCATTAAAGCTCGTGCAATCGAAACGCGTTGTTGTTGTCCAATACTCAATTGTGAGGGCAATTTAGACGCTTGATTTTCGATTCCCAATTGTTCTAATAATTTCTTAGCTCTTTTCGTATGCTTTTTACCCGTTGCTAACCAACTCGCCATTTCTAGATTTTCTAAAACGGTCAAAGCACTAATAAAATGCGATTTTTGAAAAACCACTCCAATGTGTTTTCCTCGGAATTTATCGGTTGCTTTTTCAGAAAGGGAAACGATATCGGTTTTATCGATTTCGATTTCGCCTGATTTTGGTTTTAACAAACCTGCTAAAATATGCAAATAGGTAGTTTTTCCTTTTCCAGAATCACCTGTAATCAACAAAGTACTTCCTGCTTCACAATACAAATCGGGCATGTGAAAAAGTTGATCTTTTGAGTAGGAAAATGTGATGTTTTTGGTGCTAATCATAGTTCAACGAACATTAATTTTAGTGTTGCAAGATAAGAAATTGAATAGAAAAATTTCTTAAATAATTTCTAATAAAAAACCTTGTGATTTACTTTCATCACAAGGCATTTATATTTTAATCTCAAATATTATTCTTCGTCATGAGTACACAATCCTACTATCGTATGGAAAGTGTCATGTAAACCATTTAAAGCTTTAGTGATTTTTTCATCTGAAGCTTTCGATTTCACTAATTTATCTAATGCTTTACTATCTTTTGCTAATTTATTAACCGAAGCTACAATTTCTTTTTTATTGAATTGCGCTGGAATTTTAGCCATTTTTAAAGCATTTGCTTTTTCAGCCATTTCAGCACTTCTTTCTTTGATAGGCTGTAAATTTCCTTCTTCACTTGGATGAAAAGTTTGCGACATTACCTTGTGAAACGTTTTGATTTCTGGCCAAGCAGCAAAGGTATCTGGTTTTGGCATCGCTGCTTTGTATCTTTTACTAACTTCTGTCCAGTTTACAACATTCCATAAAGCAGATAAATAATCAGCACGTTTGTTTTGGTATTTTAAGTAATAAGCATGTTCCCAAACATCGATTCCAAAGATTGGTGTTCCTTTTACTTCTGCAATATCCATCAATGGATTATCTTGATTTGGAGTTGAACTAACTACTAACTTCCCTTCTTTAGTTACAACCAACCAAGCCCAACCTGAACCAAATCGACTTGCTCCTGCAGCATTTAATTTTTCTTTCAATCCGTCTAAACTTCCGAAAGTTTCATTTACCGCTTTTTCTAACTCAGCCGACATTTTAGTGTTCTTCTCAGGTGTTAAAACTGACCAAAACAACTCATGATTGTAATGTCCACCACCATTATTACGAACTGCCGCTGGCATAGTAGAAATCTTTGCAAAAATTTCGTTTAAGCTTAGTTTTTCATCCGGAGTTCCTGCTAAAGCTGTATTAAGATTTTTTACATAAGCTGCATGATGCTTGCTGTAATGAATTTCCATTGTTTGTGCATCTACAAATGGCTCTAAAGCATTATAAGCATAAGGTAAAGCCTTTTGTGTAAACTGCGCCGAAGCAGTAAGAGTTACTAAAAGTGTTGCAACTAAAAGTTTTATGTTCTTCATGATATTTTAATTTTTGATAAAAATACGGCTTATTGATTAGATAAAAAATTAAGAATTCTTAAAATTTCTATAATTCTTGGTTTATACGCAAAGATTATTATCAAGAACTATGTGACTATGTGTTTCAAAAAATCAAAAAATCCCTTCATCCTGAAAACTCAAATAACCATTTTCGGTGATAATGAGATGGTCTAAAACTTGAATTTCTAAGGTTTGCCCTGCTTCTTTTATTCGTTTGGTGATTTTTAAATCGGCTTCGCTTGCCATTAATTTTCCAGAGGGATGATTGTGTGACAGTATTAAACCCGTTGCATTTTGCTCGAATGCCAATTTGAAAATAATTCGAATATCTACAACAGTTCCAGTGATTCCACCTTTTGAGAGCTGGGATTTATAGATGACTTTATTGGAATTATTGAGATACAAAACCCAAAATTCTTCGTGAGGCAATTCGCCAATAATGGGTTGCATGATGTCGAAAACTGCTTTACTGGATGTGATTTTTTTGAGTTCGATGGCATCTTCGGCTCTACGTCTTCGTCCTAATTCTAATGCGGCGGCGATGGAAATGGCTTTAGCTTCACCAATTCCTTTGAATTGCATAAGTTGGGAAATTGACATTTTCCCTAACGTATTCAGATTGTTTTCGGAGGAAGCTAGAATGCGTTGACACAATTGCACCGCGCTCTCATTTCGAGAACCGGAACCAATTAAAATAGCAAGTAATTCGGAATCAGATAAGGTGGATTTACCTTTTAAAAGAAATTTTTCACGTGGGCGATCATCTTCGGCCCATTGATTGATTGGCGTGTACATAAAATTTAATTTTGGCGTTTATGGAATCAAAAATAATTGAAAAAACTGAAATATCAAAAAGTATTGCTCTGTGATTGGTGACAAATTACCTCATATTGGCATTGTAACTCACGTAAAATCAAACAATGACAACTCAATGATAGTTCACAACGTAGGAAGCGGACAAGTTTTAGAAGATTGTTTGTTGAATTGGAAAATTGTTGGGCATTTTAGGTATGGAGATTAATTAATCTCATAATATACTAACCTAAATTCGTAATAGTAACTACCTGAAACACTTGGACAATGATTTGAAATCATCCCAATTCCTTCAGAGTATTTGTAGTCTATATGATTATTTGGAAACATTGAATCGTAAGAAGTAAAATTTCCCTGATAATTTGAAATAATAAAACTATTCCCTTCTACAATTTCATTTTGAGTGGCCTGCAATTGATAAATTGTTTCTCCCATAGGTACTAAAGTCCCTGGATAATTATGAATAAATGAATAAGAAAATTCAGCATCAAATCCTGGATGTTTCACAACACCCTCTGAATCAACTAAATGATCATTTGAAGTAATTCTTAAATATTCAAAATTCTCATTTTGTAGATTTGCAAACCAATATATTCTATGTCTAATTTTTTTATAATTCAAACCTTCTATAATTTCATCTCCAACAACTTCTACAGAATCAATAATATTACTGTATGTTGATGGACCAAATCCACTACTCTCATATTTTTTGTACACCCATTTATTTCCTTGATTAATATTAAAAAACGAATTAGATTCTGATGAAACATCGTCTAAATCATTTGAACATGAAACTAATATAGCACCAAACAATACAACTAACAATATTTTTTTCATAAGTAAGATTTATCTTAAGAACGAAATAGAAAATATTTTATTGTATCAACCCTTTCACCTCATCAAAATTCAATCCACCATAATTTCCTGAACTCATTAATAGTAAAGCGGAATTTTCTAAATTTTGGCTGAACAAAAAGTCTTTGAATTCGGTTGGATTGGTGTAAATAATCAAATCTTCTCTTTGGAACGATTGTGCGATTTGGTCATAAGTTACTTCCTCCAAACGTTTGATTTTTACAGCATCTGGCGAATAGAAAACAACTGCTACATCGGCTGCGTCTAAAGCACCTTGGTATTCTTTTAAGAACTCGGCATTTAAACTGCTGTAGGTGTGCAATTCTAAACAAGCGACTACTTTTCTATCAGGATATTGTGCTTTCACCGCTTTTGTAGTAGCTGAAACTTTACTTGGTGAATGTGCAAAATCTTTATACGCTACTTTGTTCTTGCTTTCTGCAATTTTTTCTAACCGTTTAGAAGCACCTTTGAAACTGGCGATGGCTTCGTAAAATTCGGCTTCGTCTACGCCCATGCATTGGCAAATCCATTTTGCGCCAGCTAAATTGCTTAGATTGTGTGCTCCGAAAACTTCAATTGGCATTGGACCTTCTGGCGTATCTAATAACGTAGTCCCGTTTTCAACTGTGTAACTTGGTGTTTGATAGGCAATTTTTCGGATTGGATTTTCGGTTCCTTCGGCTACTGCTTTTACGGCTTCGTCTTCTTCGTTATAGACTAAAATTCCGCCACGCGTGATTTGGTTAGCGAAAATTCTAAATTGTTCTACATAATTATCAAAGGTTGGAAACACGTTGATATGATCCCAAGCAATTCCTGATAACAAGGCAATATTAGGTTGATATAAATGAAATTTTGGACGTAAATCTATTGGAGAAGTCAAATATTCATCGCCTTCTAACACTATAAAATCATTGTCTTCAGTTAAATGTACCATCGTATCGAAACCTTCCAACTGTGCTCCCACCATATAATCCACTTCGATATTGTGATAATGCATCACGTGTAAAATCATAGAAGTAATCGTCGTTTTTCCATGTGAACCACCAATCACCACTCGGGTTTTGTTTTTCGATTGTTCGTATAAAAATTCGGGATACGAATATATTTTCAAACCTAATTCTTGGGCTTTTAATAATTCTGGATTATCAGCTTTTGCGTGCATTCCCAAAATAATTGCTTCGATATCGGTTGTGATTTTTTCAGGAAACCAACCTTCTTCTGCTGGCAATAATCCTTTTTTCTCTAAACGTGATTTTGAAGGTTCGAAAATAGCGTCATCGCTACCCGTTACATGATATCCTTTATTGTGTAAAGCTAATGCTAAATTGTGCATGGCTGCTCCGCCGATTGCTATGAAATGTGTTCTCATTTTTATGTTGAATTGTTAAACTGTTAATTTGTCAAATCGGTTAAACGATTAAACATTTTAACAATTACACTATTTGTTTTCAAATTGTTCTTTTAACTTATTTGCTTTCGCTTTGTCGTTTAGCTTATTCAAATATAAGTCATATAATTTATCGAAAGTAGTTTTTGAATTACCAATTTCGTGTGCTTTTTTATAATTTATTTCTGCTTTTGTATAACGACTAAAATACATATCGATGTAACCTTTTGCCAAATAACCATCTACTTTTGAAAGCACCATTAATTCATCGGCATATTTTTGAGCTTTTTTTTCGCTTCCTCCAATGATTCCTGGCAATTCGATATATAACATAACTAATGCCCAACGTGTATCGATATGCTTTGTATCTAATTTTGCAGCAGTTAAAAATGATTCTTCTACTTCATCAATCATTCCTAAAGCTTTGAATTTATTAGATTCTTTGGCTTTCATTCCCAGTGCGCCACCATATTTGTACCAATAATTTGCGTTTTTAGGATAACTAACTTTAAGCTTTTTATAGTTAGTTATTGCGGTATTCCAATCTTTTTGTTGTCCGGCAATATCGCCAAGATATTCAATGGTTTTGGCGTGATTGGGTTGCAATTTTAAATATTCGGAAAATAGTTTTTCAGCTTCGTTGTATTTTTTTTGAGCATACAATTTCTCCGCCTTTTCAAATGTTGATTGCGAAAAGACTGAAAACGAAAATAATAGAAAAAAAAATTGGATGTTTTTCATTTTTCAAAAATAGTGAAATGATTTTAGTTAATTTTACTTACAAAATGATTTATATTAGATTTTTTTAATCAATGAAGAAATATTTAATCTTATTACTAGTATCT
>NZ_JAIWOF010000145.1 GCF_020217025.1 Flavobacterium sp.
TTTCCCTGTTTCTCACAAGTTCTTTTTGAAGGTGTCATTAAAGATGCTGCAACCAAAGAAGTCTTACAAGGAGCCTCCATTTATGTTCCAAATTCTTCTCGTGGAACTTACAGTGATTTTGAAGGAAAATTTAGTTTAGAGCTTCCCATCACAACTAAGGAAATTATAATTAGTTATGTGGGATATATCACCATAAAAACGGGTCTGAATCTATCCGATGGTAATAATATTAATAAAACCATTTATTTAAGAGAAATTAAAAACGAATTAAATGAAGTTGTTTTCATCAAACAGAAACATGACAAAAATTGGGAAAGAATGTTTGAAATTTTCAAAGCAAATTTTATAGGAAACAGCGATATTGCTAGAGAAGCCGAAATTTTAAATCCTGAAGATATAATCTTAAATGAAGAAAAAACTCCTGAAAAATATAATCTAATTGCTAACGCAAATAAACCATTACAAATTAGAAACAAAGCTACCGGTTATGTCATAAGTTATGAATTAATACAATTTAATCATACTGTTATTGGGCAAAATCAAATATTTACTTTTTATTTAGGATACCCATTCTTTAAAGACATCACAAAAGAAGAAAAGCTAAATCCTAAAAAAATTTCAAAAAACAGATTAGAAGCCTATTTAGGTTCCTCCATGCATTTTGTTAGAGCCTTATTTAATGAGAAGTTACAGGAAGAAGGGTTTAGTGTGAGAGAACTAATCAAAGTGCCAAATCCAGATTATCCTGATGAAAAAGAGGTTGAAAAAATAGTTGCAAAAGCAAAGCTTACTAACGATTATTCTCTAATTAGAAAATTACCAGAAAAAGAAATCAATAAATTAGGAACTATTCCTTTGCCTATTTCTAAATTTACAATTCAAGAAAACGAAAAGAAATTTATAAAATTTGACAATTACATTAACGTAACCTATACTAAGGCTGCTCCTGATGAAAAATTTTTAATTTTTACCACAAAAGAAAACGCAAATTTTCAAGTCTCGCAATTAAAAAATGAAGATGAAGCTGTTGAATATTTTGCTGATGGAAATTACTACAACCCCGCCAACCTATTTTTTTATGGCTATATGGGTTGGAAAAAAGTTGGCGACATGTTACCTTTTGACTATCAACCATAAAAAAAACGACCTGATTTCTCAAGTCGTTTTTTTTATTATTTGTTTAGAAATTACTTCACAATTGTCATTTCGTCTACAATGTGTTTAGCTCCTGAGAAATTCTCAATTACCCATAACACGTAACGAATATCAACGTTGATTGTTCTTTGTAATTTTTTGTCGAAGATTACGTCACCAGCCATAGCTTCGATGTTTCCGTCGAATGCTAAACCGATTAATTCACCTTTTCCGTTTAATACTGGAGAACCTGAATTTCCACCTGTAATATCGTTGTCAGTTAAGAAACAAACGTGTAAAGATCCGTCTTTATCTGCATAACGACCAAACTCTTTTTTAGCATTCATTTCTAATACTCTTGTAGGTAAATCAAATTCTAAATCACCTTTTTTGTATTTTTTAACTTGACCTGCTAATGTAGTGTAGTTATTAATTGTTGCATCATTACGTTTGTCAGCTGGTAAAGAACGAACTTTTCCATAGGTTAAACGTAACGTTGAATTTGCATCTGGATATTTGATTTCTCCAATTTTAGATTCTCTCAAACCTTCTACTAATAAACGGAAAGAGGCACCAAAATCATTTTGCGCTTTTATTAACTCATCACTTCTTTTTCCTAAATGAGTTATTAAATCATTTGATAAAACATATAATGGATCATTTACTAATAAAGCTTCTGTTGGTAAATCTAAAAATGCTTTTACTTTTTCTTTTGAAGTAAAAATACTTAAATCGAAAGCTGCATTAACATATTTAGTGAAATCACCATTGTTTTCTTTAGCTAATTTTTCTACCATTGGAGCTAAAGTATATCCTGCTTTTTTTGAATATAAGCTCAATTGTGCTGCTAAAATATCTTTCTCTGCTGGAATATATAACTCTTTATACATTTCGTCTACCATTTCTAAAATAGTCGGAGCCATTTCAGCACGTTTAGCAGCATCTGCTTTTACATAAGCATCTAATTGTCTTCCTAAAGTTCTTCCAATAGTTCCAAAAGCAGAAGTTCTGAATAATTGTTGTAAATAATTATCATGACGCGATTTCTCATTCGTCATTTCATAATATTTATTAATTGTAGGAACTACATTTCCATATTTTGCTTTATTCTCTGGTTTATTTGCCCATTTATGAAATTTAGCTTCTTGAGCCGCTTTCGTTTTAGCAGTACCAAATTTTGATAACGCATCAATCATTCCTTGACGGTTTTTCCAGTAGTTGGCTACTCCTGCAAATTTAGAAGCATAGATAAGGTTTAAAGCATCCGACTGAACCATGTATTTTTTCATGTTGTCCATACCTACTTTTGAACCTTCAACCCATGCTGGATAAGCAAATTTTACGTTTTGCTCAATTCCACCTGCTGGCATCCAACGGTTAGTTCTACCTGGATAACCTAAAATCATTGCGAAGTCATTCTCTTTAACACCACCAATATTTACTGGTAAATAATGTTTTGGTTGCAAAGGAACATTGTTTGTAGAATATTCAGCTGGATTACCGTTTGCATCAGCATACACTCTAAACATAGAGAAATCTGCTGTATGACGTGGCCATTCCCAGTTGTCTGTATCACCACCAAATTTTCCTAAACTTTCTGGTGGAGTTCCTACTAAACGAACGTCTTTATAATCTTGGTAAACGAAATAATAATATTCATTTCCTTGGAAAAATGGACGAACAGAAACCGTATATTTCCCACCTTCGTTGTTTTCTTTCTCAATTTTAGCGATTTCAGCATTGATAGCTTTTTCTCTATCAGCTTCGCTCATTGAAGGATTTACAACAGATAAGATTCTTTTTGTACAATCGTCCATACGAACAAAGAAACGCACATATAAACTAGATGGTTTTAATTCTTCTGCTCTGTTTTTTGCCCAATACCCATTTTTTAAATAGTTTTTTTCTGCTGAAGATAACTCTGCAATGGCATCATATCCACAGTGGTGATTGGTTAAAACTAATCCGTCTTTTGAAATCATTTCAGCAGTACATCCACCATTAAATTGCACGATTGCATCTTTTAAACTGTGGTTGTTGATACTGTAAATTTCTTCGGCTGTTAATTGCAAGCCCATTTTTTGCATGTCGCGGTGATTTAAACGCTCAATGAACATTAAAAACCACATTCCTTCATCTGCTTTTACCGAAGCTGGTACAAGCATAATTGCAGAAACGACAAATAATAATAATTTTTTCATAATAAATCTGTGTTCTTTTGATTTGTGTGGCGAATATACTTAAAAATACGATTTCGATAAAATTATCATTTCAAAATCAAGTTAGATTGAAGCAATTTTAACTTTTTATTATAATAACTGCATTAAAAACAAAAAAGCACCTTCAAATAGAAGATGCTTTTTCTTACGTTTATTTTTAACTTTTTTATTTTTCTTCAGCATTTAGCATTTGCCACAATTTGTCTTTCAACTCTTGTAAACCTTGTTGGGCAACCGAAGAAATGAACATATAAGGTGTTCCTTTAAATTCCTTATCCAATTGTTTTTTCAATTCTGCTTTTAATTCATCGTCTAACATATCGCATTTTGAAATCACAATCAAACGATCTTTATCTAACATTTCAGGATTGTAACGACGTAATTCGTCTAACAGAATTTCGTACTCTTTTTTAATATCATCGGCATCCGCAGGAACTAAAAACAGCAACGTTGAATTACGCTCAATATGACGCAAGAAATAATGACCTAAACCTTTTCCTTCTGCTGCACCTTCAATAATTCCAGGAATATCAGCCATTACAAACGATTGAAAATCTCTGTACGCTACAATTCCTAAATTAGGTTTTAAAGTGGTAAACGGATAATCAGCAATTTTTGGCTTAGCCGAAGTTAAAACAGAAAGTAATGTTGATTTTCCAGCATTTGGAAAACCTACCAAACCTACATCTGCTAATACTTTTAATTCTAAAGTAACATCCACTTCTTTTACCGGCATACCAGGCTGTGCATAACGAGGCGTTTGATTGGTTGAACTTCTAAAATGCCAGTTTCCTAAACCACCTTTTCCTCCTTCTGCTAAGATTTTTACCTCATCGTGTTCTGTAATTTCGAACAAAACATCACCTGTTTCTTGATCTTTTACAACCGTTCCTAATGGTACTTCAATGTATTTATCTTCTCCGTCATGTCCTGTACTTCTTGAACTTCCTCCATCGCCTCCGTGACCTGCACGCATGTGTTTTAGAAATTTCAAGTGAAATAACGTCCAAAGGTTTTTATTTCCTTTAATATATACGTGTCCACCGCGACCACCATCTCCACCATCTGGTCCACCTTTTTCAATAAATTTTTCTCTGTGTAAATGCGACGACCCTTTTCCTCCCTTTCCGGAAGAAACATATATTTTTACGTAGTCTACAAAATTTCCTTCTGTCATTGTTTTATTCTTTTAAATTGGTGATTAAAACTTTATCAATTTTAACACCGTCCATATCGATAACTTCGAACTCTAATTTGTTCCAAATTAACTTTTGTCCTTGTTTTGGGATTACTCCTAATTCTGTTATGATTAATCCACTTACTGTTGTTACTTCGTAATCTCCTATTAACTCATCCATATCGAAATAAGTTAGGAAATCGTGTAGCGAATAATGTCCGTCAACTAACCACGAACCGTCTTCTCTTGCTACAATTTTAAATTCGTCTTCATAGAAATCAGCCGCATCTCCTACTAACGCTTCTAAAATATCATTCAATGTAATTATTCCTTGAAAAACACCGTGTTCATCGGTAACCAAAGCATAATGCACTTTTGAAACCTTAAAATTTTCCAATGCTTTATATGCCGACGTTTGCTCAATAAAATATACTGGTTCTTTAATTATCGATTTTAAATCGAAATTTCCTTTTTCAAAACTGGCAAACAAATCTTTCAACAAAACGATACCTTCTACATCGTCTAAATTATCCGCACATACTGGATAAACCGAATGCAATTCATCTAAAACTTTCGCTTTGATTTCTTCAATGGAATCTTCATAAGACAAATACACAATTGAATTTCGGTGCGTCATTAATGAATTAACTTTTCTATCGCCAATATGAAAAACACGTTCCACAATATCTTGCTCAATTTCTTGAACTTCACCTACTTCAGTTCCTTCTTTTATAATGGCTTTGATTTCTTCTTCTGTAACTTTTCCGTCAGCTGTTGGTTTAATTTGCAAAAGTTTCATCAAAGATTCAGTTGAAATAGTCAGCAACCATATAAAAGGCATTGTAATCGTAGAAACTAATTTCATGGGAACCGCAACTGCTTTTGCAATTCCTTCTGGATAATTTAAACCGATTCTTTTTGGCAATAATTCACCTAAAACTAAAGAGAAAAATGTTAATGCCACTACTACAATTCCCACAGCAATAGATTCCGAATACGGTTTTAATGCTTCAAAAGTAGCTACAAAATTTCGTACATCGGTAGTAATTTTATCTCCCGAATAAATACCCGTTAAAATCCCAATTAAAGTAATTCCGATTTGAACAGTAGATAAAAATTCGTTTGGCGAATTGGCTAAATCCAATGCTACTTTCGCATTTTTATTTCCTTTTTTAGCCGCTGTTTCTAATCGGTTTTTACGAGCTGAAATCAATGCGATTTCCGACATTGAGAAAACACCGTTTAAAATAATCAGAAAGAGAATGATTAAAATTTCCATAGTTAAAATTATAAAAAAAGAGCTAAAATCCCAAATTACGGAAATAGCTCCTTTTCTGTGTGCAAATATCGAAAAAAAAATCGAAAGCCCGAAATTTATCTCAAAGCCTTATTTTTCAATTAAAATGTGTCTAAAACCAAACTTAATCTTTCGGTTACTTCTTCAATAGATCCAATACCATCGACTGCGTAGAATTTGTGTTGCGCTTTGTAATAATCCATTAATGGCGCGGTTTTTTCGTTGTATTCTTGGTAACGATTTCTGATTTTTTCCTCATCTTGATCGTCTGGTCTTCCTGAAGTTTTTCCTCTTTCTAACAAACGTTGCACTAAGATTTCATCATTAGCTTCCAAAGCAACTGTTGCAGTAATTTCTTGATTTTTACCTTCTAAAAACTTATCTAAAGCTTCTGCTTGTGCAATTGTTCTTGGAAAACCATCAAATAAAAACCCTGCTGCTTGTGGATTTTTGTCTACTTCGCTTTGCAACATTTTAATAGTTACTTCATCTGGAACCAAATCACCTTTATCCATAAAAGTTTTAGCTAATCTACCTAATTCCGTGTCATTTTTAATGTTGAATCTAAAAATATCACCAGTTGATAAATGTACTAAATTGTATTTGTGCTTTAAAAAATCGGCTTGTGTTCCTTTCCCTGCTCCTGGTTTACCAAATAATACGATATTGATCATTGCTTTGTTATGTTAAGTTGTAATAGTTAGTTATTCTGATAATTGATATACGTCTTTTAAATTTCTTCCTAAACCATCGTAGTCTAAACCATATCCTACAATAAATTTATTTGGAATTCGAATCCCTACATAATCTAATTTAATATCTTTTGTGTAGGCTTCTGGTTTAAAAAATAAAGTCGCAATTTTAAAATGTTTTACTTTATGATGTTTTAAAATTGCTTTTAATTCTTCCACCGTATTTCCAGTATCTACAATATCTTCTACGATAATTACAGAACGACCTTCTAAACTTTGGTTCAAACCAATCAGTTCTTTTACTTCGTTTGTGGTTTTTGTTCCTTCGTACGATGCCATTTTTACAAATGAAACTTCGCAATTGTGACTGTATTTTTTCAACAAATCGGCCACGACCATAAAAGCGCCATTCAAAACTCCAATAAAAACAGGCACATCATCGCAAAAATCATCTTCAATTTGTTTGGCCATGTTTTCAATGGCGAAGTTAATTTCCTCTCCCGAAATAAAAACTTCAAATTTCTTATCGTGTAGTTGTATCACTTTAGTTAGATTTAGAAATAAACAACAAATTTAAGAAAGTCAAATGAATAGCTACAAAGTATTTCAACTTTTTTGCAAATTTGATATATTTACCGAATGAAAAGCCAAATGTATCAGAAAATCGAAGAAAGCACTTGTCATGTAGCCAGCCGAAAAATGGTAAGCAATTTTGCCATGAAAAACGAAAATCATCTCAATGAAATGATACAAATTGCTTTTGATACAAAAGATGAATTGCATGTAAAAGCATTTTGGAGTTTAGATTTGGTTTGCGAAAAGAAACTAAAACAATTTATTCCTTATATTGAGGATTTCTGTACTATTCTTCCTAAAATAAAAGACGATTCGGCATTACGACCAGCGACTAAAATTGCTTTCTTTTTAGTGAAAAGCAATCACAGAAAAAACGGAATTTCTCTCACACAACAACAAGAACACAATTTAATCGAAGCCTTAATTGACCGATTGATTCAAGACGAAAAAGTAGCCGCAAAAGTGTATGCTATGAAAGCGCTTTTTGTATTTGGAAAGAAATACGATTGGGTTCACGAGGAATTAAAAACGATTATTTCTCAAGATTATTCCAATCACAGTGCAGCTTACCAAGCGGCAACTCGAAATCTTTTGAAAAAAATCAACAAGTAACAAATTGTTAATTATCAATTGTTAATTATCAATTGTCTGAGTATCTTTGCGCAAACAACAACTACAACGAAATGAATTATTTTTCTTCTGATTTTAAATTAGGAATTTTAGGAGGAGGTCAATTAGGAAAAATGCTTTTGACTGAAACTCGAAAATTCGATATTCAAACTTTAGTTTTAGAACCAAGCGAAGAAGCTCCAGCACGATACAGTTGCAACGGATTTTACAAAGGCAGTTTAATGGATTTTGATACCGTTTACCAATTTGGTAAAATGGTCGATTTGTTAACCATCGAAATTGAAAATGTAAACCTAGACGCTTTAGATAAATTGGAAGAAGAAGGATTACCGATTTACCCTTCGCCAAAAACCTTACGTTTGATTCAAAACAAAGGAAAACAAAAAGATTATTACGTTTCAAACGATATTCCTACTTCGCCACACCAACGTTTTGTTGATTTGAACGATTTAAGAAACGCTTTAGCAAAAGACGAATTAGAATTTCCTTTTGTATGGAAATGTGCTCAGTTTGGTTACGACGGAAATGGCGTTAAAATTTGTCGCTCCGCATTAGATTTGGTAAAACTTCCTGATGTAGAATGTATTGCAGAAGAAATGGTTCCGTTTAAAAATGAATTGGCAGTAATTGTGGCTCGTTCGGTTTCTGGAGAAGTGAAAACCTATCCAGTAGTAGAAATGGAATTTCATCCTGAAGCGAATCAAGTAGAATACGTAATTTGTCCAGCACGTATCGATGAAAAAGTGGCTCAAAAAGCTACTGAAGTTGCTTTGAAAGTTTCGGAAGCTTTCAATCATGTTGGATTATTGGCTGTTGAAATGTTTCAAACAGAAGACGATGAAATTTTGGTAAATGAAGTTGCACCAAGACCACATAATTCAGGACATTATTCGATTGAAGCGAGTTATACTTCGCAATTTGAAAACCATTTACGTGCTATTTTAAACTTACCTTTAGGAAACACCGATAGCAAAGTTGCCGGAATTATGGTAAATTTGGTTGGTGAAGAAGGTTATTCTGGACAAGTAGTTTACGAAAACATAGAAAAAATCATGGCGATTGATGGCGTAACACCTCATATTTACGGAAAAAGAGAAACGCGACCTTTCCGAAAAATGGGTCACGTTACGATTGTAAATGAAGATATGACCGAAGCGAGAAAAATTGCGGAGGAAGTTAAGAATTCAATTAGGGTAATTAGCCAATAAGACAATGTGTCAATTTGAAAATGATAAAACATTTTTTTAAAATAAGTTTTTATTCGTTTGTCACATTTTGTGTATTTAACTTTAGTTTTCTACTAATTCAAATTTATTTTAGATTAAAAGTTAAAGAAATCCCTGAAATCAACATTGGCTTTCCGTTTAATTTCTATTCTATTTTTTGGTTAGATGGAAATGACTTACATCATGGTGCTGATTTAAAAAAATTTATTTTCAACTTAATAATATTTTGGCTAATAGTGTTTTTATTTTATTTATTGAAAACAAAAAATTTTAATTTAACAACAAAACATAAACAACAAAAATGAGCAAAGTAGCCATAATAATGGGAAGCATTTCGGACATGCCGGTAATGCAAGAAGCCATCGACATATTAAAAGGATTTGATATCGAAACCGAAGTAGATATTGTTTCGGCACATCGTACACCTGAAAAACTATTTGATTTCAGTAAAAATGCACACGAAAGAGGTATTTCAGTAATTATTGCTGGTGCTGGCGGTGCGGCTCATTTACCTGGAATGGTTGCTTCTATGTCGCCACTTCCTGTAATTGGAGTTCCCGTGAAATCTAGCAATTCTATTGATGGTTGGGATTCGGTTTTATCAATTTTACAAATGCCTGGTGGCGTTCCTGTAGCAACCGTTGCTTTAAACGGAGCAAAAAATGCTGGAATCTTAGCCGCACAAATTATCGGAAGTTCTGATAAATGCGTTTTAGATAAAATAATAGCTTACAAAGAAGGATTGAAACAAGCCGTTTTAAAAGCTTCGGAAGGATTGAAATAAAAATAGAAAATCCCGAGTTATTACTAATTCGGGATTTCTACTCACAATTAAGTGACAACTATAAAAAAATTCTACTCTCTCTCTGTTTGGGGCAAAAAGGATGTTCCTACATCATTTCATCGACAAAATTATACACTTTATCGGTAAAAACAAATTTTTATGACACTTTTTTTAAAAAAATTTACAACAAAATACGATACGGCGCCTTTTAGTAAGATTAAACTTTCAGATTATAAAGAGGCTTTTGAAAAAACAATTGAATTAG
>NZ_JAIWOF010000146.1 GCF_020217025.1 Flavobacterium sp.
CAAAAGAAGAAATTAATGCAATCATTAAAAATTCGAATGCTCCTACTTTTTCAAACACTATTGAAGCGTTAGATTATTCTGGCGAGCAATTAGATCGTTTATCGAATATTTTCTTCAATCTGAATTCGGCTGAAACTTCTGATGAAATGCAAAAAATTGCACAAGAAGTTTCGCCTTTACTTACAGCTTTCAGTAACGATATTGCTTTGAATGAAGATTTGTTCAAACGAGTTAAAGCCGTTTACGATCAAAAAGACACTATAGAATTAACTACTGAACAAGCGACTTTATTAGATAAAAAATTCAAAGGATTCTCACGAAATGGTGCGTTACTTTCGGAAGAAGATAAATTAAAATTACGTGAAATTGATACCGAATTAGCCAAACTAAAACTAACTTTCGGAGAAAATGTATTGGCTGAAACCAATAACTATCAATTACACATTACCAACGAAGCTGATTTGAAAGGTTTACCTGATGGCGCTAAAGAAATGGCAGCAAGTTTGGCAAAATCGAAAAATTTGGAAGGTTGGATTTTTACTTTAGATTTCCCAAGTTATTTACCATTCATAACTTATGTTGAAAATCGTGAATTACGAAAAGAAATTGCTATTGCTGCTGGAAAAAAATCGTTTCAAGATAATGAATTCGATAATAAAGAAAACGTAAAACGCATTGTAGAATTACGTCATAAACGTGCGAATTTATTGGGTTATGAATCACATTCGCATTTTGTTTTAGAAGAACGAATGGCACAAAATCCAGAAAGAGTACAATCGTTTTTGAATGATTTATTGGAAAAAGCAAAACCAGCGGCTCATAAAGAATTTGCTGAATTAACCGCTTTCGCCAAAGATTTAGACGGAATTGACCAATTAGAAAAATGGGATGGTGCTTATTATTCTGAAAAATTGAAACAGAAATTATTCAATTTTGATGATGAGTTATTAAAACCATATTTCAAATTAGAAAATGTACTGAATGGCGCTTTCACGATTGCAGAAAAGTTATTCGGAATTACATTTAAAGAAGTTTTTGACATTGACAAATACCACGAAGATGTCCAAACTTTTGAAGTATTAGATTTCGAAGGTAAATTAGTAGCTATCTTCTACTCCGATTTCTTCCCAAGAAAAGGAAAAAGAAATGGCGCTTGGATGACATCCTACAAACCACAATATATAAAGAAAGGAATTAACGAACGACCACATGTTTCTATTGTTTGTAATTTTACACCACCAACTGAAACAAAACCATCGTTATTGACTTTTAACGAAGTAACGACATTGTTTCACGAATTTGGACACGCATTACACGGCATGTTAGCCAATACAACTTATCCAAGTTTATCAGGAACTTCTGTTTATTGGGATTTTGTGGAATTACCAAGTCAAGTGATGGAAAACTGGTGTTACGAGCCTGAAGCGCTAGCTTTGTTTGCAAAACATTACGAAACGGGTGAAATTATTCCGCAACAGTATGTAGAAAAAATCAAAGAAAGTGCTAGTTTCTTAGAAGGAATGGCAACATTACGTCAATTAAGTTTCGGAATTTTAGATATGACCTATCACGGAAAATCGCAAACTATTGACGATGTAAAAGCCTTTGAAAAACAAGCTATGGAAATTGCATCATTATATCCAGATGTGGAAGAAAATTGTATGAGCACTTCATTTTCGCATATTTTTCAAGGTGGATATTCTTCGGGATATTACAGCTACAAATGGGCGGAAGTTTTAGATGCTGATGCGTTTGCGTATTTCCAAGAAAAAGGGATTTTCAACAAAGAAGTAGCAACCAAATTCAAAGACAACGTTCTTTCAAAAGGTGGCACCGAATTACCAATGGAATTGTATAAAAAATTCAGAGGTCAGGAACCGAAAGTGGAGGCTTTGTTGAAGAGAGCAGGATTGATTTAGATTATTAGAATTTTAGATATTTAGAAACCGAAACTAAACACTTCGGTTTCTTTTTTAAATAAACTTTCATTTTTTTTTGAAACTTTAAAAACTTTATTGTACATTTGTCTCATGGAATTCAAAGAAGCAAAAAATAAATTCGTACAAACATGGGGAGCCTTAGGTTCTCAATGGGGCATTAACAAAACCATGGCGCAGATTCATGCGTTGTTGATGGTTTCGCACGAACCCGTTTCTATGGAAGATATTATGGAAGAATTACAAATTTCGCGAGGTAATGCTTCTATGAATTTAAGAGCTTTGATGGATTGGGGCATCGTTTACAAAGAATACAAAGCAGGCGAAAGACGTGAATTTTTCACCGCCGAAAAAGATTTAGATGAATTAGCGGTAAAAATTTCAAGAGAAAGAAGCAAACGCGAAATCAAACCCGCTTTGAAAGTTTTAAAAGAAGTTTCGACCATTAAATCTGATGGCACCGAAGCAGAAAGACATTTCGTAGATCAAACCACAAAATTGTACGACTTCGTTTTAAAAGCCGATAATGTTTTGGATAAAATCACAGAATACAAAGACAATTGGTTGGCAAAATTGGTTGTTAAAATCATGAAATAAAAAAATTTAATCTAAACTTTCAATTATTTCTGAAGGTTTAAAATAATAGATAATATGAAAGTAATTAATAAAATCAACAAAGCGCTATTAATAATAACGATAATATTAGACTTTACAATCCTATTTGGGTTATATGCTCAAATTTTACTTGGCTTCACACAATTATGCATAGCATTATATATTTCTTTCAATTATAAAAAAATTGAGAAAAAACTTAAATATCAAATTATAAATTATTGGATTTATGTCATACTGTATTTTTCTTTTTTCACTTACATATTCTTAGAAGAGAAAAATGTAATAGACAATTACATAATAATGATTACAACTATTATAATTATACCAATGACAATTGCAATATATTTTACAATCATGTTAAATAAAATAGTAAATCAAAATGAAAAATAAACTAATCATAGCAGCCGGAACAGGATTTTTAGGAAACGTTTTAATCCAACATTTCAAAAATAAATTTGAAGAAATTATAGTACTTACTCGAGGAAAATCTGAAACTAATAACCAAATCATATATGTAAATTGGGATGCTAAATCATTTTCAGGTTGGGAAAAGGAATTAGAAAATGCAGATGTATTAATAAACTTAGCTGGAAAATCCGTTGATTGTAGATATACAAAAAAAAATAAAGCTGAAATTTTTGCTTCAAGAATTGAAAGTACCAAAATTTTAAACGAAGCTATTTTACAATGTAATAATCCACCAAAACATTTCATCAACTCATCAACTGCAACTATTTATCGTCATTCAGAAGATAAAGAAATGGATGAATATACAGGAGAAATCGGGAATGACTTCTCAATGAACGTTGCTAAAACTTGGGAAAACACATTTTATGAAATAGAAACGCCAAACACATTGAAAACAGCAATTAGAACATCCATTGTTTTGGGCAAAAATGGGGGCGCTTTTGTTCCATTGAAGCAATTAACCCAACTAGGGTTAGGCGGAAAAAACGGTAGTGGAAAACAATTCATAAGTTGGATTCACGAGAAAGATTTCGCAAGAGCTGTAGCATTTATAATCGAAAAAGAACTTTCAGGAAGTATTAATGTAGTTGCACCAAAACCGATTCGAAATGAAGAATTCATGAAAAAACTTCAAAAAGCAATTGGTATTCCATTTGGATTACCCATTCCAAAATCATTGCTAGAATTTGGAGCAAAAATCATAAAAACTGAAACTGAATTAGTTTTAAAAAGTAGAAATGTTATCCCAAAACGTCTAACAGAAAACGGATTTGAATTTGAATTTAGTGATTTAGAAAATATATTTAAAAATCTCTTATCATGAACCTCAACATCATCGCCTATCTCATCTATTTCAGCATTACAGGCATCATCATTGTGAAAGTTGGTAAAATCTGTTATCTGAATGGAAACATTTTCGTTTCACAATTGATTCCGAATCACGAAGACTTATGCCATAAAATAAATCAATTGCTTTTAGTTGGATATTACTTGCTAAACATTGGTTATTGTGCGATGACTCTAATTTCTTGGGAAAAAATTGAAAACATTACACAATTGATAGAAGTGATTACATCAAAATCGGCTTTCATTATTATTGCAATAGCTGTTATGCATTACATCAACATTATTTTATTAACGAATTACATCAAAAAATTAATTTAAACACAAGTATTATGGAAACTTCAAAAATTTTAATCGGTTATGCCATTTATCTTCCCGTTGCTTTATTTTTAACTTACTATGTTTCAAAAACGCTTTTTAAAAACAGTAAAATTTATATGTTGGACATTTTTAAAGGTCGTGAAGAAATCGCCAACGCAACCAACAAACTATTCGAAACTGGATTTTACTTACTGAATTTAGGCTTTGCTTTAATGATTTTAGAAATGAATATGTATGATGATACGTACCAAATTCTAATAGAAAAATTGAGTTATAAAATCGGCGGATTTTCAATTTATTTGGGATTGATGCTGTTCTTAAACTTATATTTCTTTTTTAGAGGAAAACGAAAAGCAAGTCAAACACAAGTAGAACAACGAATTGTTATTAATGGATAACTTCACAATCCTGACAGGTTTCAAAAACCTGTCAGGATTAACACCAACCACCACAAAATCGGAACACTTTCTAACCAAAATGATGCGTAATATCGGGAACGGTTTTCATTCGCAAAAAAGAGAAAAACAGCAATCGTTCCACACACCAAAAGCTTAAAAAAGAAGGGTAAAAAATGATGGTTATTGGTGTAAAAAAAATCTGAAATCAATAGTAATAACAACAAAACATAACCCAATTTCTTAGTCGGTTCCACTCCTATTTTTTGTGGAACAGTTTGCAAATGAATATCATCTTGTTTAACATCAACAATATCAAACACCAAAACCATAGAAAAAATAAGCAAAAATCGTTGCACTGCCATCAAAAAAACATCTATAGAAAAAGGAATTTCAGCTTCTACCAAAGGTAAAATAACCGTTACTCCTACCCAAGTAATTCCGACGATATAAATTTTTACACCTTTCCAATTTCGAGCGTTTTGTTTGTTTGGAAAAAAAGGCAAAGTGTATAAAAGCGTAAGTCCAAAAAACGCGAAAGCACTTACTTTTGACATCCAACTCAATTGGGTAAAAAAGTAAAAACAAGCCAACAACGAAATAAAACTCAGAAAAACGATTGTTTTCAGTTCCTTTTTAATTTGGGTTCTGTTTAACCTTGCTATGGCATCATACTTCACAAAATTATAACCAACCACCGTTCCAAAAAAAGCAAATAAAGCTACCGAAAAATCATCCTTAACATCAAAGAAATATTGGGTCATCAACACTAATGCAAATGCCGAAAATGCCACGTGCAAACTGCTATTGATATAAAAATCGAGAATTTTCTTTACTACTACCATTCAACAAAATTAATCAATCTGTTAATAAGACTTGAAATTAGTTGATAAAATCATAAAATTTCACATTTTAAAAACAAAAAATTACAAGATTAATAATTACTTTTGTTGTCCAAAACAACACATAATAACACACATACACATTTTTAATAAATGAGAACAGATGCATTCGCTTTGAGACATTTAGGGCCACGTGAAAGTGACTTAAATCACATGTTTAAAACGGTTGGTGTAGAATCTTTAGACCAATTAATTTTCGAAACAATTCCAGATGATATTCGTTTAAAAAACGACTTAAATTTAGACGCTCCCATGACTGAGTATGAGTATTTAACTCACATTCAAGAATTAGGAAAGAAAAATAAAGTATTCAAATCATACATTGGTTTAGGATATCACCCAGCTATCGTTCCGGCGGTTATTCAAAGAAATATTTTTGAAAATCCAGGATGGTACACAGCTTACACACCTTATCAGGCAGAAATTGCACAAGGTCGTTTAGAAGCAATTTTGAATTTCCAAACTACCGTTATCGAATTAACTGGAATGGAAATCGCAAATGCATCGTTACTTGATGAAGGAACAGCTGCTGCGGAAGCAATGGCATTACTTTTTGATGTAAGAACACGCGATCAAAAGAAAAATAACGTGAAGAAATTCTTCGTTTCGGAAGAAATTTTACCACAAACCTTATCGGTTTTACAAACACGTTCAACTCCATTAAATATTGAATTAGTAGTTGGAAATCATGAAAATTTTGATTTTTCAACAGAATTCTTTGGAGCTATTTTACAATATCCTGGAAAATACGGTCAAGTTTATGACTATGCTGGATTTATCGCAAAAGCTGCTGAAAACGAAATTAAAGTAGCAGTTGCTGCTGATATTTTATCGTTAGCAAAATTAACTTCTCCAGGAGAAATGGGAGCTGCTGTAGTTGTAGGAACTACACAACGTTTTGGTATTCCAATGGGTTACGGTGGACCACACGCTGGATATTTCGCAACGAAAGAAGAATACAAACGTTCGATGCCAGGAAGAATTATCGGTGTTTCTATCGATGCTAACGGAAACCGTGCATTACGTATGGCGTTAGGAACTCGTGAGCAACACATCAAACGTGAAAAAGCGACTTCTAACATTTGTACTGCTCAAGTTTTATTAGCGGTTATGGCTGGAATGTATGCGGTTTATCACGGACCAAAAGGTTTACAATATATTGCTGATAAAGTTCATGCTTCTGCGGTTACAACTGCGGACGCTTTAAATAAATTAGGAGTTTACCAAACAAACTCTGCTTTCTTCGATACGATTTTAGTAAAAGCCGATGCTGCTAAAGTAAAAGCGATTGCTGAGAAACACGAAGTAAACTTCTTCTATCCAGATGCTGAAACGATCTCGATTTCATTTAACGAAACAACTTCTGTAAATGACATCAACCAAATCATCGCTATTTTTGCTGAAGCTACTGGAAAAGAAACTTTTAAAGTGAATCAATTAGCAAATGAAGTAATGGTTCCTGAAAACTTAGTGAGAAAATCAACTTTCTTACAACATGAAGTTTTCAATAACCATCATTCAGAATCGCAATTGATGCGTTATATCAAAAAATTAGAGCGTAAAGATTTATCGTTGAACCACTCAATGATTTCGTTAGGTTCTTGTACGATGAAATTAAACGCTGCTGCTGAAATGTTGCCTTTATCGATGGCAAACTGGAACAGCATTCACCCTTTTGCTCCAGTTGAACAAGCAGAAGGTTACCAAATCATGTTGAAAAAATTAGAGCAACAATTGAATGTAGTAACTGGTTTCCAAGGAACAACGTTACAACCAAATTCAGGTGCTCAAGGTGAATACGCTGGTTTGATGGCTATTCGTGCTTACCATTTATCAAGAGGTGACAACCACAGAAATGTATGTTTGATTCCCGCTTCTGCTCACGGAACAAATCCAGCTTCTGCTGCTATGGCAGGAATGGAAATCATCGTAACTAAGACCATGGACAATGGAAATATCGATGTAGAAGATTTAAGAGCAAAAGCAATTCTTCATAAAGATAACTTATCATGTTTAATGGTTACTTATCCATCAACTCACGGAGTTTTTGAAAGTGCTATTATCGAAATTACAAATATAATTCACGAAAATGGAGGATTAGTTTATATGGATGGTGCGAACATGAATGCACAAGTTGGATTAACTAATCCAGCAACTATTGGTGCTGATGTTTGTCACTTGAACTTACACAAAACGTTTGCTATTCCTCACGGTGGTGGCGGACCTGGTGTTGGACCAATTTGTGTGAACGAAAAATTAGTTCCATTCTTACCAACAAATCCAGTTATTCCAACAGGAGGAAGTCAAGCAATCACAGCTATTTCATCTGCGCCTTATGGTTCGGCTTTAGTTTGTTTGATTTCTTATGGCTACATCACAATGTTAGGTGCTGAAGGTTTAACCAATGCTACTAAATATGCTATCTTAAATGCAAATTACATGAAAGCACGTTTAGACGAACATTATCCAGTTTTATATTCTGGAGAAATGGGAAGAGCAGCACACGAAATGATTTTAGATTGTAGAGCATTCGAAGAAAAAGGAATTAAAGTAACGGATATTGCAAAACGTTTAATGGATTATGGTTTCCACGCGCCAACGGTTTCTTTCCCAGTGGCTGGCACCTTAATGATTGAACCTACAGAATCAGAAGATTTAGCGGAATTAGATCGTTTTTGTGATGCGATGATTTCAATTCGTAAAGAAATTGAAGCTTCTTCTAAAGATGATGCGAACAATATTTTAAGAAATGCGCCTCACACTTTAGCAATGGTTACAGCTAACGAATGGGTTTTCCCTTACACAAGAGAACAAGCCGCTTTCCCATTAGATTATATTGCTGAGAATAAATTCTGGCCAACGGTTCGTCGTGTTGATGAAGCGTATGGAGATAGAAATTTAGTTTGTTCTTGTGCTCCGATTGAGGCTTACATGTAAAAAATAAATTTTCAATAGTTAAAAATCCCAAATTCCAATTCAGGTTTTTGGGATTTTTTTTAAACATGATAAAAGTCAATTGCTTCAAAAAGTATTGTTGTAAATTTGTACAATCATAAAATCTGAAAATGAACGACATCGAAACTCGAGAAGATATTTTACTCATCATGCGAAAGTTTTACGACAAACTTTTAGCCGATGATTCAATTAATTTTTTCTTTACCAAAGTAACCTCTGTTGACCAACATTTAGAAGCACATTTTGAAATATTGGCTACTTTTTGGGAACAATCTTTATTCTTAAAAGGAGGTTATTACAATAATATGTTTTCTATTCATAAAGACGTTCACGACAAACATGCTTTCAAAAAAGAACATTTCGACACTTGGTTAACGCATTTTAATTCAACAATTGACGAGCATTTCGCAGGAAAATATGCCGAACAAATGAAAACACAAGCACTAAGTATGGCTACGATAATGCAGATAAAATTCAATTAAAAGCCATTAAAAAGTTGATTTTCATATTTTTTTTAGTTTAAAATGTCGATTCAATAATTACACCAAATAAAACATCTGTTTTGTATTTATCTTAAAAAATAATTAATAATTTCGTTAGATTAACAATACGTATTATGAATATTAAAATAACAGGTTCAGGAAGTTATATTCCAACTAAAAAAGTTACGAATTCTGATTTTGCTCAACACGATTTTTTGAACGAAGACGGCACTGCTTTTAATATGACAAATGATATTATTGCAGAAAAATTTGTTGAAATTACAGGAATCATAGAAAGACGCTATGCAGCTGATGACATGGTAAACTCTGAT
The DNA here is from genome assembly GCF_020217025.1 of Flavobacterium sp. GTDB lineage: Bacteria > Bacteroidota > Bacteroidia > Flavobacteriales > Flavobacteriaceae > Flavobacterium. Next base: position 9,251 of record NZ_JAIWOF010000146.1, read on the forward strand.
ATGGCTGTGATTGCATCAAAAAAAGCTATTGAAAAATCAGGCATTGATCCTGAAACATTAGATTACATTATTTTTGCTCACAACTACGGAGATATTCAAATAAACACCATTCAATCGGATACTGTTCCTAGTTTAGCCACTAGGGTTAAATATGGATTAAAAATTAAAAACCCAAAATGTGTTGCTTACGATATTCTTTTTGGTTGTCCTGGCTGGATAGAAGCCGTTATTCAAGCACAAGCATTTATTAAAGCTGGAATGGCTAAAAAATGTTTGGTAATTGGTTCCGAAACTTTGTCCCGTGTAGTAGACAAACACGACAGAGATAGCATGATTTACTCAGATGGTGCAGGCGCAACAATCATTGAAGCTACTGATGATGAAGGCGGAATTTTAGCTCACGAATCTGCTACTTTTTCTTTTGATGAATCTAAGTTTTTATATTTTGGAAACTCCTTTAGTAAAGAAGAAGACCCAAATATTCGCTATATCAAAATGTATGGTAGAAAAATTTATGAGTTTGCTTTATCCAATGTTCCAAAAGCAATGGCATCTTGCTTAGAAAAAAGTGGAATTGCTATTACCGACGTAAAGAAAATCCTAATTCATCAAGCAAATGAAAAAATGGATGAAGCCATCATCAATCGTTTTTACAAATTGTATAAGATGGAAACTCCAGTCGGAATTATGCCAATGAGCATTCATAAATTAGGAAATTCAAGTGTCGCAACAGTTCCAACCTTATATGAT